>JAJRYW010000598.1 GCA_024275555.1 Calditrichota bacterium
TATTCGACTCCCAGCTTTCCTGATCGGGCAATTTTTTGGCCGCCTCAATTTCCTCCGGAGTGCGCGAGGGCGCATCGGAATAATCGCTACAGCCGGCGCTCAGAAGCGCGGCCAGCAACAGGAGCACAAGAACACGCAGATAAAGATTCATCTCAATTTCCCTTATACAATTCCTGCACGCATAATATCGTGCAAATGGATGACCCCGACTAAGCGATCATTTTCATCCACCACCGGCATAGCCACAATCCGGAATTTCTCCATCTGTTTGTAGGTGGTATAGGCTAAGGCGCCCCGGGTAATGATTTTGGGATTCCGGTTCATTACTTCAGTAACGGGGATGCCAAAAAATTGTTCGGTTTTTTCCACCAGGCGGTTCAGGTCGCCGGTAGTCAGCACTCCCTGGATACGCTGCTGATTATCGACAACCATGCAGATGCCCCGTTTTGCGGCCATCTCCAGCACCGCTTCCTTCATATGCGCGGAGAGCGGCACCGAGGGAACCAGGTTTCCGCTTTCCATCAGGTCGTCCACTTTCAGGAGCAAGCGCCGTCCCAGGGTTCCGGCCGGATGCAGGATGGCAAAATCGGCCCGGGTGAACTGGCGTTTTTCCAAAAGGGCAATCGCCAGGGCGTCTCCCAGGGCCAGCATTGCCGTGGTGCTGGTGGTCGGGGCCAGGTCGTGCGGGCAGGCTTCCTCGCGCACGCCGATGTTGAGCACAATATTGCTGTGTTTGGCCAGGGCGGAATCCATGTTGGCGGTGATAGCGATAATCGGCGCGCCAATGCGTTTAAACACCGGGAGCAGGTTGAACAACTCATCCGAATTGCCGCTTTTGGAAAGCACGATCACCACATCATCGCAGTGCACAATCCCCAGGTCGCCGTGCAGCCCGTCGGAAGCGTGCAGAAAATAAGAGGCGGTGCCGGTGGAGGCCAGGGTGGCGGCAATTTTTCGGCCGATCGCCCCGGATTTTCCCAGGCCGGTAATAATCACCCGGCCTTTGCAGGCGTAGAGGAGTTCTATCGCTTCCAGCAGGCGCTCGTCGATGACTTCCAGCAGATGGGCCACCGCCTGGGATTCCATGGTAATCACCTTGCGGGCGATCGCCATTAAATCCAAATGTTCCTGATCGTTTTTTGCGGTCATCACACCCGTTCTCCTTATTAATGGCTGGCAACGGCCGCCGCTTTTACGGACGCTAACCGGCCCTGGGCAAACAGAAGGAACTCGATCACTTCCCGCACTGCTCCCCGGCCCCCGGGCGTTTCCGTCTGCAGGTGGGAGCGCTCAGGCAATCCCGCTGCGGCGTCAGCCACGGCAATTCCCAAGCCGACCGCCTCCATCACCGGCTGGTCGGGCAAATCATCGCCAATATAGCAGACCTCCGCCGGGGTGATTTGCGCCGCGCGGCAAAGTTCTTCCAGGGCATTCCGCTTGTCATACCGCCCCAAAAAGAGATGATCGATCTTCAATTCCGCCGCGCGACGGCGAATGCTCCGGCTCTCCCGTCCCGAGATAAGCGCCGTAATCAATCCGGCGGTTCGGGCCATTTTGATGCCGAATCCATCCTTGGCGTTAAAGCTTTTCAGCTCCACCGAATGCTCATCATAACTGATCCGCCCTTCGGTCAGCACTCCATCGACGTCCATCACCAGCGCTTTGATTCGCCCGGCGCGAAGAAAACATTCCGAGGCGTCATCCGGTTTACAAATCATCGCTGCCCTGCTCTTTTATCCACAGATACAAATCCGACAACTGCTTCAGCGCCGCCGGGAATTTGGCCAATTCCAATTGGGTTTGAGCGTCGCTTTTGGCATTGGGAGGGTCCGGGTGCACTTCCATAAACACCGCCGAGACCGCGCCGGTAGCTATCGCCGCCCGGGCCAGGGGCAGAATAAACTCCGGCTGTCCCCCGCTGGCGTGTCCTGCCCCGCCGGGCAACTGCACACTGTGGGTCGCGTCAAAAACCACCGGGTAGCCGCTGCGGGCCATGATCTGCAAACCGCGCATATCCACCACCAAGTTGTGGTAGCCAAAGGTCGCGCCGCGCTCGGTAAGCAGAATATTGGGATTCCCGGCCGCGGCAACTTTCTCCGCGGCATGGCGCATATCTTCCGGGGCCAGAAATTGTCCCTTTTTGATGTTGACCACTTTGCCGGTGCGCGCGGCCGCTTGCAGCAGATCGGTTTGGCGACAGAGAAAGGCCGGGATTTGCAGCACATCCGCGACCTCCGCGACTACCGGCGCTTCCAACTCTGTGTGGATGTCGGTCAGCACCGGCAGGCCAAAACGGGTTTTCACTTTTTTCAAAATGGTCAGCGCTTCGGCAAACCCGATGCCGGTAAACCCGGTAAGTGAACTGCGGTTGGCTTTTTTATAAGAGGATTTGAAGATGAGCTGAACCGGCAAATCTGCCGCAGCCTGGAGCAGGCTCTCGGCGGTTTCCATAATCATTTGCTCGTTTTCAATCACACACGGCCCGGCAATGATAGTCAGCGGCTGGTTTTTGCCAATCCGCACTTTGCCGGCCACCTCAACAATTTTCATCAGCGCCTCCGCTTACTCGTTTTTTTGATCGGATTGGGAGGGAACCATCGCAGCAGCGCCGGCCTGGTTCAGGGCCGCTTTCACAAAGTGCACAAAAATAGGATGCGGACGCATAATCCGGCTTTTAAGTTCCGGATGGAACTGGCATCCGATAAAAAAGGGATGATCTTTCAGCTCGATGATTTCAATCAAATTTCCGTCCGGGGAAAGGCCGGAGAGCACCATGCCATGTTCTTCCAGGATATCCCGGTAAGCATTGTTCACCTCGTAGCGATGCCGGTGACGTTCAATAATTATTTCCGACCCATAAATTTTCCGGGCCAGCGTGCCTTCTTTGGTTACACAGGGATAGGTGCCCAGGCGCATGGTGCCGCCTTTTTCGCGCACCCGGCGCTGGCTTTCCATAATGTGGATCACCGGGTCGACCGTCTTGCTGTCAAACTCAGCGCTGTTGGCGTTTTCTAACCCGCAGACATTCCGGGCAAACTCGATGACGGCGCACTGCAATCCCAGGCAAATTCCAAAGAAAGGGATGTTGTTTTCCCGGGCAAAACGCACCGCCAACAGTTTGCCTTCCACGCCCCGGTAGTCAAACCCGTAGGGCACCAAAACACCTTGGACATCGGCCAAATATTTTCCCGGGCCGTTTTGCTCCACATCCTCGGAATCCACCCATACTAACTCCACCCGGGCGTCGTTTACCACACCCGCGTGAACGAACGACTCCAGAATACTTTTATAGGCGTCCGGCAGGCGGGTGTACTTTCCGCAAATGGCAATCCGCGCCGTTTGCTGCGGATGTTTGATTTTTTCAACCACTTTCCGGAGCGGGGCTAAATCGAGCTGTTTGGCTTTTAGTTGGAGCGCATCCACCACCAACTGATCCAACTGCTGTTCGGCCAAATGCAGGGGCACTTCGTAAATGGTTTCGGCGTCCATCGCTTCGATCACCGCGCCGACGCGTACATTGCAAAACAGGGCAATTTTTTCCTTGGTGCTCCGGCCGATCTTTTGATCGGTGCGGCAGATCAGAAAATCCGGTTGGATCCCGATCTCGCGCAGGCGCATTACACTGTGTTGGGTCGGCTTGGTTTTAATCTCCCCTGCCGTTTCAATATAGGGCAGCAAGGTCAGGTGCATGGTGACGGTATTATTGGGCCCGTGCTCCAGGGTAAACTGGCGGATAGCTTCCAAAAAGGGCAGGCTCTCAATATCGCCAACCGTCCCCCCCACTTCTACGATGATGACATCCGCGTGGGATTGGTCCGCTAAGAGCAAAATCCGCTGTTTGATCTCATCGGTAATGTGCGGGATCACCTGCACGGTGGCTCCCAGGTAGTCGCCCCGGCGTTCTTTGGAAATGACCGCATTGTAAATCTGCCCGGTGGTTACATTGTTCATCTGGGACATATTTTCATCGATGAAGCGCTCATAGTGGCCCAAATCCAGATCGGCCTCCGCCCCATCTTCGGTAACATAGACTTCCCCGTGCTGGTAGGGGCTCATGGTGCCCGGATCAACATTAATGTAGGGGTCAAACTTCATGATGGTCACCTTTAGCCCCCGGGCTTTCAGCAACATACCCAGGGATGCGCAGGTAATGCCTTTTCCCAGCGAAGAGACGACTCCGCCGGTTACGAAGATAAATTTGGTCTGTCGGAAGTTTTTAGATGTCAAGGCTCCAATCCTCTTTCGTTTATCATTGCTTCAACACGTTGAATATCCTCGGCGGTGTCCACGCCGGGCGAGAACTGATCGGTTTCCACCACCAGAATACGATGTCCTTTTTGAAGTATCCGCAACTGCTCCAGCTTTTCCCGCTCTTCGAGTGTAGAAATCGGCCAGGCAAGATAATCCATTAAAAATGATTTGCGGAATACATATACCCCCAGGTGCCGGTATAAACCCGGAAACGGCGCAAAATTCCGGTCGCGATGGTAAGGGATCGGCGCGCGCGAAAAATAGATTGCTTCATAGCGTTCATTTACCAAAACCTTTACCACCGAAGGATCGCGCCATTCCTCCTCTGAGGCCAGGGGAGTTGCCAGGGTGGCTGCCGGGAGGTTTGGATGGGTCTGCAGCGCAGCAATGGCCTGCGACACCGCTGCGGCAGAAATCAGCGGCTCATCTCCCTGCAGGTTGACCACAATCTCGACCTCGAGGTCGCGCGCGGCCCAGCCGACGCGTTCGCTGCCGCTGGCCAATTCCGGCGGGGTCATGACAACCTCTCCGCCAAAGGCCCGCACCGCCGTCTCGATTCTGGAATCATCGGTGGCAACCAATACCCGATCGGCGTTTTTAATTTCACAGGCGCGCTGGTAGACCCATTGAATCATCGGCCGGCCGGCCAGGGGAATAAGGGGTTTGCCGGGAAGGCGGGTGGAGCCGTACCTGGCCGGAATAATGACCGCTGTAGCGCTCATTGCTTGATCACCTTTGGCACTTTAAAAAACCGCCCCAGGCGTTCCGGGGCGTTTTGCAACGCTTCTTCGGGGGTAAAAGAGGGTTCAACCCGGTCTTCCCGGAAAACATTGGTGATTTCATGAGGATGGCTGAGCGGCTCTACCGCAGAGGTGTCCAATTCCTGCAGCTTGGCAAAATAGGAGAGAATATTATTCAGCCGTTCGGCTAATTCCTCCAGCGCCGCTTCTTCAAATTCCAGCTTTGCCAACCTGGCAATATGCTTCACTTCTGCCTTAGTAACACTCATTCAGACCCCCGAAACAGGTATTACAACAAAAAAATCGCGGATACGTTGCCCAACCGAATGATCTATCAGGTTAAGCATTGCCTCCACGAATTTCATTTAAAATACTATTTATTTTCAACTACCCGGGTTAACCCGTGATGGTTTTAGCAACCGTTAAACCCCGTCAATCCGAACTTCATCCATTTGAAAAAAGTAAGGATGAACCTCTCTAAAAACAACTATTAAAAGCAAATACTCTGCTGCAAACAGAGATTCCCCATGCGGAAAAAATTTTCATAAAAAACCTCCTTTGGTGAAATTAGGATTCATTCAACCGAAAGGAGGTGAAAAAGGGGGTATTTGCGCACAAGCTTCAAACCGCAAATACCCCCAACCATTGAAAAACAGAATTAATTTAAAACTTTTTCTGGATTTTTGCAAGGGATTGAATCTGTTTTTGGGCATTGAGCATCTGGGTGAAGTACCGGGTGTTTGGAAGAGCAACCGGCTGATTTATGTGCAGATGTTGTTGATGTGTGCATTGGGGAAATCTTCCTTTCTGGCGATGGATCAATTGGGTCGGATAGAGAAATTCAAGCGATTATTCAAGATAGATCGCTTTTCCAATTCCCGCTATCGCCACACGGTAGTTTCCGACACGACTTTGATTCGTCGCTTGCCCGGCATGGTTGTCGACGAGCTTCGAGGAAGCAATTATCATGTTTTGCAAACAGGTATTGCTTTGGGGCTGATTTTTCCTGTTGCGATTATCGATGGCAGCAGTTGGTGCGGCCGGCTGTATAGTTGTTTGTGTTTTGTGACTCGTTGGGGAGATGTATGGATGGTGGATATGGAACCCATAGAGAAGAAGGGGATGGAATTGCTTGCCAGTCAGCGATTAATTGAACGTTGCTGTGAGTTTCTGGGTAAAGGAGTGATTGAGTTACTCCTGGCAGACATGTTATATTTCAATGAGCGTTTTTGGCAGTTGCGGAAAAACGGCTATATCCGGGAGCTTCTGGTCAAGTATACCCCCAAGAGCGAGAAACTGCTGGCAACGCCTTACCGGGTTGTGCTGCAACGTTTTCAGGAAATTAAATCCATCTATGACCAACCCAACAAAAGCAAAGCGGAAAAAGCCCTGCTCTACCGGCTGGGTTTTGAAAAAAAGCAGGGGTGTGATGAGCAACGGGGAGTTGATTATACTATCGACCGGTTACGGAATAATTCCTGGGATAACCGTTATCAGATTGCCCTGATAGAAGAGACCCGTTACAACACCGGGGAGGTTCTGCCGCCTTTCTATGTGATCACCACCTCGAAGACAATGAGTTGTGAGGAGATGCGGGAGAATGGTCACAAGCGTTGGTATATTGAGAATGATGGTTTTAAGATGCTCAACGCTCACCTGGGTAGCAAACGCCGGTGGAGTAAAGACAAGCAGGTGATGGAGCCAGCCATTCTTATTTGGATGCTGGGCTTTAGCTTGTTGTGCCTGTTTCGCAAGGAGTATCAACACCCCATTCGCAAAACATACCATCGAGTGAAAGACACATTAGGCTTTGTAGCTCATGTGTTGGAAATAGAATCATTTGGGAGAGTGCGCCTGGATGGCATTTGAATAAGGCCCAAAAACAGAAATCCGGAGGGCAGAGTCTCCAATGCTCGGGATTCTGCCAGAAGATGACTTCGTTACCCACGCTGTAAAAAAGTGGAGAACGATAAGTGGTGAGGCTTTTTTGTGCCTGTTCTGTGCCTTAGCGCTTTTGTTGCTCAATCCAAAACATGCTCGATCGATGCTATTCGCGGCGAGCATGGGGAATCTCTGGCGTAACATCAGAAATTAAGTTCAACTTGTAATCGGCATTAATCGCAGAAAAGAAGAAATTACATGAAATTCAGCTCTGTTTTTAGCATAACCCCACTTGTGCTGGTGTGGGGCAGAAATATTAAAGAATCGGAATATTTTGCCTATATTGCCGCCGGAATGTTGCTGAGCGCGGCGATGTTAGGCTACGTGATCGGCGCCATCGCCGCGATGATGGGCTCTTCCATCTATCAAAAAATGACCGGGCGGGAACAGACCTCCTATAAGCGCACACTGACCGTCGGCGGGGTATTAGGGAGTTTGATCGGAATGGCCGTAACCGGCTACTTTCTTTTTCTTAAATAGGCAGCAAATTACTTTTATGTAGCTACTCAGGTGTTATTGTCAATGGTGCACAATTCCCCCTCACCCCGTCCTTCGCTTGTGCTTCGGTCGCCCTCAGGGTGAGAGGAGTTCAACTATCATATATACAGCCGCTTAGGCCATCAACAAACCGATTTGTACAGGAATTCTTTTAAAGAGCAGTCTACCAGATAACCGGAGTAGTTACCTTTTCATCAAGAAATGAAGTTTATCGGCCCGGTCATCGCCCATGCCTTCTACATGCAGCCGGCTGGGGTGATTATTGATCATATCGCCAACTGTTTTCGCTACCGGGAAATCATCGAGACTATTAAAAGCCAACCGGATTGGAACCATGCGACTGAAAATCGAGAAGCCTCCGCGAATGTATCTGCCCTGTATTGTTTTTTTTATTTTCCTCTCCAGCGTCTTTGCCAATTCACCGGATTCCCTGGGGATTGCCCTTGCCCCGGGCAAGCCGCATCAATATATTTTTACCAATAAGGTTGCCGGGTTTTGGTACGGAGAGACCCAACGGCCCCATCAAAACGCCTACCAGGGCTACACCGCCTTCGAGCAACGCTACATTAACGATTACAGCTTGGTGGTGAACGGGAAGGAATTATCAAGAGCAATGTCAGAATCCATTGTTCTCTATCCGGACCGGCTGGTTCGCCGCTACGCCCCTCTCACGGAAACAGTGCTTTTTGTAGATGGGTGGAACGCGCTGATTGTTCAAGTAGAGAGTAGGCAGCCGCTTCGTCTGCGCTGGAAGCCTACGTTCGATGTCAGTTTAGGAGCGCTAAACTGGCGCTACCAGGAGAGCTCCTCTTGCTGGATTGCCCGCGCCGACCGGGTTGCAGAGGGACGCCCGCGCTACCTGGCCCTGGCAGTGGTGGGGGAGAGCAAAACCGTGCAGGCCAAATTTGAAAAAGCGAAAAAGGTTAAGAAAAAGAAACGAGGTAAAAAAACACCGCCCGGGCTTCCGGACAAATTATCCTATATCGAAATCGAAGATTTGCAGAATGTCTACCTGGCTATTGTCATCGACGCCGATAGTGCAGCGGTGCTGGCAAAAGTAAAGCGCCTGCAAAACGCTCCCGAAGAAATTTTATCGGCAAGAACTGCCCGTATTGCCCGGCTGCTCAAGCAAGTTAAATTTAAAAGCCCGGATGCCCGGATAAACAAAGCTTATGCCTGGGCCGCTATTTCTTTATCTGACCTGGTTGTGGAGCAGATGGGGCCGGGTATCTGGGCGGGACTACCCTGGTTTAACAATTACTGGGGCCGCGACAGCTTCATCTCCCTCCCGGGGGCGTTGCTGGTCGCCGGCCAGTTTGAATCAGCGAGAGATATCCTGCTCCGCTTCTCTGCTCTCCAGAATACGGATAAAAGGTCGCCCTACTACGGCCGCATTCCCAACCGGGTCAAGTTGAACGAAACCATCTATAACACCGCCGACGGTACGCCCTGGTTTGTGCGGGCCTGCTGGGAGTACGTGCGCTACAGCGGCGACACCCAATTCATAAACCGGATTTTTCCGGTTGTCCAGACGGCCATGGAGGGCGCTTTGCAGAACTATGTCGACGCCTACGGATTTTTGTACCACGGCGATGCAGAAACCTGGATGGATGCGGTGGGAAGCGACGGCCCCTGGAGTCCTCGCGGCAATCGGGCGGTTGAAGTTCAGGCGCTCTGGATGGAACAAATCCGGATATCGCGCACCTGGGCGGAACAATTGGGATACAGCCGCTGGGCTGGGCAATGGAAAATGCTGGAGGAACGCTTGCAGCATAATTTTCAACAGCAATTTTGGGATTCGCAGCGAGGCAATCTTTATGATCATCTCAATGCAGATAATTCTCCGGATCTGCAGATTCGTCCCAATGCGTTGTTCGCGCTAACCATACCCCAATCACCACTTCTTACCAGTGAACAGAAATTACAGGTGCTTCAGACAATTGCTCCCCGGCTCCTTTTTCCTTACGGCGTCGCCAGCTTGGCCGAAGACGACCCCAATTTTCATCCCTACCATCACTACCCGCCCTATTACGTTCCGGACGCGGCCTACCACAACGGGCTTATCTGGACCTGGCTGAACGGCCCGGCCATTAGCGCCTTGACGCCCTATTATCCGCAGGCAGCGTATCAACTTCAAAAAGAGGCCTCGCGGCAGATTATCGAAAATGATGCGGTGGGCAGCCTATCGGAGTTGCTGGAAACCTGGCCGCGCGCCGGGGAAACAGAACCGGTAATCTCCGGCACGGTTTCTCAGGCGTGGAGCCTGGCCGAATATTTACGGAACTGGCAGGAAGACTTGCTCGGTATCCAACCCAACGCCGTTGAAGGTTATATCCGTATCGCCCCACACTTGCCGGAAGAATGGCTTCCGCTTAAGTTCCGTTTCCGCTATGCCAGCCAGTGGATTGACGGCGTATATGAACAAAACGGGAGCCGTTTCAGCCTTACCCTGAACCGCCCCCCCGGGAGCGAGCCCTGCCGGCTTCGGCTTTCCCTGCCGGGGCAGACCTTCCGGACCAATACAACTATCGAATGGACCGGGGAAAGTCTGACTGCTGTATTAAATGATGCAGCGGTGACGGTTAATGGAGCGCCGGTGCAAATGGTGGAAATTGACTCGCTTCCGGCGCTTCCGGCGCTGGCATTGGCCAATCCGGTCCCGGATATGAGCATACCGGCCTTGCAGGGACCCCGCTATCCGCTGATTTCTCCGCAGGAGGCGACACAAAAACCCGGGGGCCGCATCGTTTTCGATTTAAAAGATCCTGCGAATGATGACCGGGGCCCCAACGGGAAATACCAGTATCCGACTCATCCACAGTTTAAGGAAGGAATATTCGATCTGAGACGCGTCAAAATTCGCCAGGATAACCGCTATTTCTACTTTGAAATAGAACTCCGGGATATGGTCAACCCGGGGCTGAAGCCGGAATCCGGTTTCCAGCATGTTTGTATTGCCATCACCCTTAATTTCGAGAAATTTGCCGGCGTGCGAAGCACCAAGTTAGGGATGAATGCAAACTTCTCGGTACCCATCGAATACGCCTATAACTTTGTGATCTACCTGGGCAATGGATATCGCATCGTTAATTCACGCGGGAAAGTAATTGCCGAATATCGCCCGGTGGATACGGAGCACCCCCTGGGCTTTGCCGAGGATAAAAAAATTCGTTTTTCAGTACCGGTAAAATATTTATCCGACCGGCGCTTAAAAAATGCGGTTGTTCTGGCAGGTGGGCAGGATGACCACGGCGGCGGCGGTGTAGGGGAATTCCGGGATGTGCGCCGGGAAGCCGGGGAATGGTTTGGCGGCGGCGGAGAGCGGCCCTCCGGAAATCCCAACATTTACGATCTGCTCTTTATGCGGCGATAAACAGCCGGAAAATCCGGCAAAAGCCAGGGTTTGCCCCCCTCCATCCCGACAAACAGCAGCTTTTTCACTGAATCGGGAACTCCTGCACGCCCCTCAACTCGATATTATCCATTTTTTTTGCATATATTCAATTTGGAATTGTATTTTTAATTAGTTTGTAGTATTTTGCTGCTAACCTTCGAATATTCCAGATGTTATCAAGGAAAAAGTAGCGGGTTTTCGCATAACTAAAACAAAGCGGCCAAGGGAGTAGGGGAGAGGCATCACCTTTTTTATGAGGTAGACATTATGGCAATCCCTCTGCAAAAACTGGACTATTTTCGCAACTTATTCGCCCTTCTGGATGACGAAAGCAGCACCATCCGGGAAATCCTTCAAGAACGTACCCGCGAAGACGCCCGGACTATCCTCTTAGACAAATATACCATCCTGGGTGAACTGGATGATCGTTCCGCCTCAAAATTTGAGGAATATCTGGACCTTAACCATCTCGATCTGGTGACCCGGGCTATGGAGCAGTTGCATTACGCGGCACGGGATGAGATCAACCTGGAAGAGGGCATTCTGCTTCTGGCTTACTGGCGGTTTCCGGAGCTGAATTGCCGCAATGTCCAATACACCCTCGATGAACTTGCCCGGGAAATTGAATTAGATATGCCCAAAAGCGGGCACCCCTTAGGATTTATTGATCACCTCAGCAACGTGCTTTTTAAGACCTACCACTTTCGCGGCAATTCTCATGATTACTATAATCCCAACAATTCCTATCTGAATAAAGTATTAGAAACAGGGTTGGGAATACCGATTAGTCTTTCCACCCTGTACATGCTTATTGCCAAGCGGTTGGGTTTCCCGATTTTTGGGGTTTGTATGCCGTCGCACTTCATCCTAAAGTTCGCTAATAGCGAAGATGAAATATTTTTTGACCCGTTTTACGGGGGCAAAATTTATTCAAGACAAGCTTGTATAGACTATTTGAGCGGATTCGATCTAAATGATCCGGATTCCGTTCTGGAAGGGTGTACTCACGCCGGGATTCTAAAGAGGATGATCCGGAATTTAAGATTGGCCTATTCCAGTCATACACCGGCGCCTCAACGAGTAAACGAGTTAGAACAATTACTCTCCATCTGGCAGAATTAAGCCGCCGGAAGCGGAAAGCTTCTTTCGGGACAGGGCTCCGGAAAGAAGCTAAGTGCTTACGCACACTTCGGCCCCCGCCCGGTCAGGAGTTGCTTTGCCGTCCTAAGCGCCTAATTCTCGCTAAATTTTCCATTCTCAATTTTTGTGATTTGTCCCCAGAGAAGGCCGTCGTTTCTGAGTAGCTTGATCACAAATCGATCCAACTCCAGATGCTTTTTCTGGGCGTCATTTAATGATTCGTGAATTTTTAGAATAGAGAGAATCAGACTTTTTCGTTTTTCCTGGGGGTACTGCTCCGGTTGATAGCGGCCATCCATGACACCAATTCCTTTTGGTTTAGAGTATTGCTCTACGCCCACATCCCTGGGCTATTTTAAGTCACATTGGCATCATCGGCCAATTTTGCCTAAAGAATTAATCCCAAGTAGATTTTCCTGCACCTGAATTTATCATTGCTGTTCTGCTGAGAGCATCCTTTTTAGGGATTTTGCCTGCCGCTTGCAATTTTAATATAATATATATTATGTAAAGTTGCTCCTGTGAAGCGTTGGCGCCCTTTATCCCCTTCTTTTTTGTGACTACTCAGGTAGTACGTGGAACAATAACGCAACGGGGCTCCGTTGGAGCGGCGCCACTTTGTAGGCGGAGCCACGTTGTGGTTGGGGTGTCGATGCAGCATCAACGCCCCAACGGGGCAGGTAATTGATGCATTCCATAAACCAACCCACGGGTTGATGAACGACCTAATATGCGCAGTTTTGCCAAAGGCATCCCTTCGGAAAAAGCCTGTGTTTACATCCCGTTTTATCGGGGCGCCTACCAGAGCCCAGTTTCCCACTCCCCTACCCCGTAAACTGTCGCTGCTTCCAAATAAACAGTTTTATTTTGCGCGGCCTTTCTCTAAATTAGGCGGCTATTAAAAAGAGTGAGTTAACAGAGAAACCTACGGAGTTTTTATGAAACGCGTTCAAAGTGTATTAGATTGTATCGGCGCTACCCCCCTGGTGCAATTGCAAAAAATCGGCGCCGATCTTCCGGCGCATATTTGGGTAAAATTAGAATATCTTAATCCGGCCGGCAGTGTAAAAGATAGAATGGCAAAGTTTATTATAGAGGATGCCGAGCAGCGCGGGCTTCTGAAGCCGGGCGGCGTCATCGTAGAAAATTCTTCCGGCAACACCGGGGCTGCCCTGGCGATGATTGCCGCGATAAAGGGCTATAAATGCATCATCACCATGCCGGATAAGATGAGCGAAGAGAAACAGAATCTGATGCGCGCCTTTGGTGCAGAAGTAGTGGTAACCCCCACAGATGTGCCGGCCGATTCGCCCGAGAGCTATTACAGCACCGCTCGCCGTATTGCCTCAGAAACTCCCAATTCTTTTTACCCGGATCAATATAACAATCCCCAGAACATCGAAGCCCATTATCGCACCACCGGCCCGGAAATTTGGGAGGATACGAAAGGCGAGATTGATTATTTCGTATGCGGTATCGGAACCGGCGGCACCCTCTCCGGGGCCGGAAAGTTTCTGAAGGAGAAAAATCCTCACCTGAAGATTATTGCCGTCGATCCGATCGGATCTGTATTCTATGACTATTTCAAGACCGGCAAACTGCCTGATCCACACGTGTACAAAGTCGAAGGAATTGGGGAGGACTACCTGGTGAAAGCCGTCGATTTCGATATACTCGACGACATTATCCAGGTGAACGACCGGGACTCGTTCCTTACTGCGCGAGAGTTGAGCCGTAAAGAAGGGATTTTTGCCGGAGGATCCAGCGGCAGCGCAGTTTGGGCGGCCCTTCAGCTTGCCAAACGGGTCGAGTCAGGCGCAAATATTGTGGTTGTATTGCCGGATTCCGGCAGCCGTTATTTGAGCAAAATTTTTAATGATGAGTGGATGCGCCGGAATGGATTTCTGGACGCATAACACTTGCCGGACATAAGGATTGGAGAAGAGAGATGAAGTTCGAGACAAGAGCTATTCACGTTGGAGAGAAACCTAATTTTAAAGAAGGCGCTACCGGGGATGTTACCCAGCCTTTGCACCTGGCTTCCACCTATGCCCGCAAAGATGTGGATACGCCCACAGCCGGATATGAATACGCCCGCACTGCCAACCCTACCCGGGACGCCTTGCAGGAGCGCCTGGCCTCGTTGGAAGAGGCTCGCTACGCCCTGGTGTTCGGCTCCGGCCTGGCGGCGGAAACCTCCCTGTTTTTGGCCCTGCTGAATTCGGGAGATCATGTCATCGCGTTTGACGATCTCTACGGCGGCACCCGGCGGCTGTTTACCCGTATTTTTGATGAAAAATTCGGCGTACAAATCAGCTATGTGGATGCGCGGGAAGTGGATAATGTACGCAATGCCATTCGGGACAACACCAAACTGATCTGGCTGGAGACGCCCACCAACCCGCTGCTGAAGCTGTGCGACATCAAGGCGATCTCCCAGCTTGCACATGAGCATAACATTACCGTGGCAGTCGACAATACTTTTATGAGCCCCTACTTTCAGCAGCCGCTGATGCTCGGGGCGGACATTGTTGTTCACAGCACCACCAAGTATATTAACGGGCACAGCGACTCGGTAGGCGGGGCGCTGATGCTATCCGATGAGTTTCTGCATGAGAAAATAAAATTTGTGCAAAACGCCGCCGGGGCCATCCTCTCCCCTTTTGATTGCTATATGATCCTGCGCAGCACCAAAACGCTCTCGGTGCGGATGCGGGAGCATCAAAAAAACGCCTTGCTGATTGCCGGGTTCCTGGGAAACCATCCCAAGGTAAACCGGGTTATCTATCCGGGCCTGGAGAGCCATCCCCAGCACCAATTGGCCGTGCAGCAAATGAGCGGTTTCGGCGGGATGGTCTCCTTTGAACTGGATCGGGACCTGGACGCTGCCAAAAGATTTGTGGAAAACCTGAACTATTTCGCCGTGGCGGAGAGCCTGGGAGGGGTCGAGTCGCTGATTGAATTGCCGGCCCTGATGACCCACGCTTCGGTTCCGGCCGAAGAGCGGAAAAAGATCGGCCTGGCAGACGGTTTAATCCGCATCTCGGTAGGGATTGAGCATGCTGACGACCTGCTGCAGGATTTAGATGAGGCGTTTAAGAAAATTTAAACCACCGGGGAAGTTTGATCACGGGCGACGGGTTAACTCTTTAATCAACTGGGCATGCTGGGGGAATTGTTTGAGCAGTTCCTTGCGGCTGCCCAGCGTAAAATCTTCAAACTCGAAGCCGGGCGTAACCGTGCAGCCAACCAGTGCGTAGCTGTCGGGATCGTTGATCCGTGAGGCAAACCAGTAACCTGCCGGCACTACAGCTTGCATCACTTCGCCATTCTCGGCGTCGTCGCCAATAAAGATGTAGGACAGGATTCCCTGCGGATTAATCGAGTAAATTGTCAGGGAACTGCCGTAATAAAAATTCCAGATTTCATCAGCCTTTAGTTGATGAAATGCCGAAAAGTCCCGGCTTTCCAGGAGAAAATAAATCGCCGTAGCCAGACGTCTCGGGCCTCCGAAGCGGGGCGGGAGGCTTTCTTGAGGAACAACTTCTTCGGAGCGGTAAATCTCCCGGTAGTACCCGCCTTCTTCATGCCGGTCCAGTTTAAGTTTGCTGATCCAGTATTGTGCGTCTTGTTTCATTTTAGTTTCATTCCATCAATCAATTGTTAACACGATTTTACCCATATTTTCCCGGTTCTCCATTCTTCGATGGGCCTCTGCGACTTCTTTCCAGGAAAACACCGAATCTATGGTGGGCTTGAGACGGCCATCCTGAAAACCCGGTAAAATATCTTTAACAAATTCCCGGGTAAGGTTCTGCTTGTATTCCGGAGAGCGGCCGCGCAAGGTGGATCCGATAATGCTCAGCCGTTTCCGGAGAATGGTCGCCAAATTCGCCTCGGAAACCTTATACCCGCTCATGACCGCGATGAGGATAAGTCGTCCATCCATCGCCAGGCACTGCATATTCTGCCCCCAAAAAGCGGCGCCGACACAGTCGAGAATAATCTGAACCCCGTTATTGTTGGTTGCTTTCAACACATGGCTGGCAAATTCGCCGTCGCGGTAGTTGATGGCCACACCGGCGCCCAGCTTCAGGCAAAAATCCAGTTTTTTAGCCGTTCCGGCGGTAATAATTGACGTAGCCCCGGCAAATCTTACCAATTGGATCGCGGCGGCGCCCACGCCGGAAGCGCCGGCGTGGATCAGCACTACATCACCGTTGCGAATCCGGCCCAATTGATAGAGGGTCTGGTAGGCTGTCAGAAATACTTCCGGTGCTGCCGCAGCTTCCTCCGGGCTGAGCGAGTCCGGGATGGGAATTGCCATCCCGGCCGGAACGATTGCATAACGGGCATATCCTCCCCCGGGCAACAAAGCGCAGACGCGGTCGCCGCGCCGCCAGCCGGAGCAATTGTGGCCGACCTGCTCCACGACCCCGGCAATCTCTAAGCCCAGCACCGGCGAGGCGCCTTTGGGCGGAGGGTATTTGCCCTGCCGTTGCAAAATATCAGCACGGTTCAAAGCTGTGGCTTGCACCTTTACCAGCAACTCATCCGCCGCCGGTTGAGGAACCGGCAGTTCGGTAAACTGTAGCTGCTCCGGTCCGCCCGGTTCTGGAGCAACAATCGCTTTCATTTTTTCCGGAATCATCATGGTTGCTCGGCGTTTTTATATTTTCCACAAAACGTAACCGCTTTGGAAGCCTCTTCCTCCTCGGCCAGGCGAATTTGCTCCAGGGCGTCGCAATCCGGGCAGATGCCCTCAAACTGTATTCGGTATCCGCTGATTTTAAACCCATTCTGCTCCGGCAGGGACAGGCGGTTCAAATCGGGCTCATGCACATCAATAATCTTGCGGCAGTGCATACAAACCAGGTGGTGGTGTGGAGCGGTATTGCGGTCAAAACGCGCCAAATCATGCAATTGGGTTACTTTGCTGATGATTTTGTGCTCCGCGAAGATCTCCAGGGTTTTGTACACCGTGGCCAGGGAAATAGCCGGGTACTCTTTTTTTACGATACTGAACACTTCTTCCGCGGTGGGATGATTGTCGCTCTTCCGCAGCGCTTTATAGATCAGGATGCGCTGGTAGGTAACATTCATACCACGTTCACGGCACCTCTCTATGAATTGAGCAACTGTTAACATTTTCGCACCTCAATTGATTCAATTCCCCAAAATATATGAACAGCGCGGGGAGTAAAAGAACATTTTGGAACAGAACTAAGTGCTTTCGCACACTTCGGCCCCCGGCCGGCCGGGAGTCGATTGAGACCCCGAAAGGGGCTAAGATTTCTTCCCGATCTCTTTGACCAGCGCCTCGACATATTCCATTGTAGACGCATTTCCCCCCAAATCCGAGGTAGTATGCTTGCCGTCCCCAATCACTTTGCTGACCGCCTTGTAGATGTTCTGGTAGGCTTTGTTTTCCCCGATGTGGAAGAGCATCAATGCGCCGCTTAAGATTAAGGCCGTGGGATTGGCGACGCCTTTGCCGGCGATGTCCGGCGCGCTGCCATGCACCGCCTCGAAGATGGCGCAGTCAACGCCTAAATTTGCGCTGGGGGCGACGCCTAAACCGCCGATCAGGCCGCTGGTCAGATCGGAAATAATATCTCCAAACAGATTCTCCATCACCAGCACATCAAATTGCGAGGGGTCCATCACCAGCTTCATGGCCGTGGCGTCCACGATGGATTCTTCATAAATAATATCAGGATTTTCCCGGGCAATTTCCCGGGCAATCTCTAAAAACAGCCCGTCGCTTAGTTTCAGAATATTGGCCTTATGCACTACGGTAACTTTTTTTCGTTTAAAGCGTTTGGCGATTTTGAAGGCCGCCCGGATGATCCGTTCCGAGGCTTCCTGGGTAATGATACGCTGGCTTTCCACCACCCCGGGAACCACAAAGTGCTCTAAACCGCTGTACAATCCCTCGGTATTTTCCCGGATGACAATCAGGTCGACATCCGCGTAGCGGCTGGCAACTCCTTTTATTGATTTGGCGGGGCGGAAATTGGCGTAAAGTTTGAACCGGCGGCGTAGCTCGACATTAACCGAACTGAAGCCGCCTCCGATGGGCGTTCCGATAGGCCCCTTCAGGGCCAGTTTGGTATTCCGGATGGAGTCAATGGTCTCCTGGGGCAGCGGCGTGCCATAGCGATTGATCACATCCCCGCCGGCCGGGTGCACTTCCCATTCGATATCCACCCCGGCGGCGTCAATCACCTTCCGGGCAGCTTTGGCGACTTCCGGGCCAATTCCGTCGCCGGGAATCAGGGTTACTTTATAGGTCATACTGTTTTTCCTTCCTCTCTATCATGACACCAGCTTTGTTTGATAAATTTCTCTTAACGCAGCTCCTACTTGAGCATATTCGAACTGAAAACCTTCCTCTAAAAGGTGTTTGGGAAAAACACGCTGGCTGGCCAGGATGGTTTCCCGGGCGAATTCCCCTAAAAGCAGGCGCAGGGCGAATTCCGGAACCGGCAGCCAATTCGGGCGTTGCAGCGCCTGCGCCAATTGGCGGGAGAATTCGGCCATGGTCGCCGGGTTGGGAGCGACCAGATTGTAGGCGCCGCCGGCCCGAGAGGCTTGCATCAAATGCCAGACAGCCCGCACCTGGTCATGGATATGAATCCAGGAAACCCATTGGCGTCCGGAGCCGGGAACCCCGCCGGCAAACAATTTATAGGGCAGGGCCATTTTTTTTAAGGCCCCCTCTCCCCTGCCCAGCACCACCCCGGTGCGCATAAAAACCAGACGCGTCATGGTTTCCGCCTCCGCAACAGATGCTTCCCATTCCCGAACTACATCGGCCATGAAGCCGCATCCGACCGGGGACTGCTCGTCTAATTCCCGGTCACCCTGGGCGCCGTAAAAACCGGTTGCTGAGCCCTGCAACCAACAAAGGGGCGGCTGCTTGGCCAGTTTGACCGCCTGAAGCAATACCCGGCTGCTGTCAATCCGGCTGCTCAGTATTTTGGCTTTAAAGGATTTGCTCCAAAGATGTGCGCCAATATTTTCCCCGGCCAGGTTGATTAAAACATCGCAGCCGTCGATGTTCTTGCTCCATCCGGCAAGGGATTTTCCATCCCATTGCACCCAGCGAAGCGCTGTATTGCAGCGCTTTGCCGCGTTTTCCGGATTGCGGGACAGGGCGGTAACCCGGCAGCCCTGTCGAACCAGGAACCGGCTTAAATTGCGGCCGATAAAGCCGCTGCCTCCGGCGATGACGACATTCATAGCAGCACAACGTTTAACTAAACATCAATTTTAAATAAGTTAAGGGGGATAACAACTCCCGCTTGCTGATGGTTCCGGCAATCATTCCGGCAATCCAATCGGAGATTTCCTTTTTTTCCGCAGCGCGTTTGACAATCAGGTTCACCAGCGGTTTAAACCGGGCCGTGCGTTGTAAGCGATAGGCCAAATTCAATTCGCTGCCCAGGGCTTTCCACAGTCGCCGGGAATATTCCTTCAGGGCGGCTTCATCAAAACGGCCGGCCTCACAAAGATCGGCAATTGTTTCCGCCGCAATTTTGCCGGAGCACATGGCATTTCCGATGCCTTCGCCGGTAAAGGGGTCAATCAGCCCTGCTGCGTCGCCGACCAGGATAAAGCCATTGCCGTGTACTTTGCGCCGTTTGCTGCCTACCGGCAGATTCCAGCCGTGGATATCTCCCAGCAATTCCGCATCTTTAAATCGCTCTTTAAAAGTGATCGACCGGGTTGCCTCGATATGGGCCTGGCGCAATTTTACACCTTTCTTTTTTAACGCGCTTTTGACCATCCCCAGGCCCACATTGGCCAGTCCGTTTTCCACGGGAAAAATCCAGAAATACCCCGGTAAAACCGCGTCCACGTAATGCAATTCAATTGCGTTGGTCATCCCGGTAACGCCTTTATAATAGGCCCGGGTGGCTACCAGCATATGATCGGGATCGTGCTCGTACAGTCCCAATTTCCGGGCCACGATGGAACTGAAGCCGTCGGCGCCGACCACAATTTTAGCGGTGTGTTCAACCTCGCGGCCGTCTTCCATCCGCCCCCGGACGCCGTAAACCTGGCCGTCTTTTACCAGCACATTCTCTACGGATAAGCCTTCCCGGGTGTCCACTTTTTGTTTGGCGGCCTGGAAAAGTAAATTGTCAAATATGATTCGGCGGCACACGTAGCCATTGGAGATGTTGTTATAGACGGTCGGGATAAATTTTATCTGCACGGAGGTGTTGTTGGGCGAGGAAAAGACCACGCTATCCACCATTACCTGGGGGGCTTGCTCTAAGGCTTCGATCAGCCCTAATTCATCCAGGTAAATGATGCTTTTTCCGGAAATAGCATCGCCGCAGATTTTATCCCTGGGGAAGTGCTTTTTATCGACCAACAGCACCTTTAAGCCGCGCCGCTCCGCATAAAGCGCCGCGGTAGAACCGGCAGGCCCGGCCCCAACGATAATGGCGTCGTAATCGTAGTTCATTCGAGTTTGCCTCCTAAGACAGTATTCAGCAGCATTGTGAGGGCAAAATATACAGGCAGGCGGCGGAAATTCCAACCGGGTTGGTGGAATTTTTAAGCGGACTCAGGCTCTTTCCGGGTCTCTATCGACAATCCGGGCGGCCGGGGCCGAAAGTGCGCCAAACCGCTTAGACAATTCGGCTCTCTTTGCGGGGCGGTTCCAGGTCTTTTAAATCCGACTTTTTATCTTCCAGGATTTTTTTCTTCTTCAGGTGTTTTCTGGTAAGATAAAACTTGGCAATAATCACAAAAAGCACCAGCGGGGACAGTAAAAAAACAACCAGGTTCTCTCGCAAAATCCGCGCGACCAAATAAAAGCCGCCCATTTTTGCATAAACCGCCTCCTCTTTGCCTACCATCAGGGCAACCAGGCTGTAGTCTGCCGTCGAATCCCCGGGCTGATAATCCTGGTAACGCTCCCCGGGCAGGAAGTGCAAGCTCTTCAATACCGAACGAAGTTTGGGTAACACCTGGTCTTCCGTATGGCTGGGGAAATGTATTTGAGTTTGAATATAGCCGCGTCTCCCCAGCCAAATCATATGATACCGCACCTGCGTATTATGCATTTCATCCGCAACAAAGAGTCCCCAACTCAGGGTGTGGCGGTATTTATCATAGAGAGGCTGCTGATAAATTCCGACGACAAACTCGGGATTCAGGCCAACTTCCAGTCGTTGCCGGTTTTGGGTTTTTTCGGCGCGGGCGAAACAGTCCAGAATATTTTGCGTGTCAAAAAAGTTTTTGTCTTTATCGGGAATGTAGCCGCTTTGACGATACTCGAGCACCAGGTACCAGAGGTGGTCCTCCCCCTTGGGAGTAATCATCCCCAGCTCGCTGTCGGTGGGATAGAAATCCATAAAGGCCAATAACTTACGGGTGTCATCGCCGTTGGCAAAAAGCAGCAAGGAATCCACGCTGAACACCGCCAGCGAATCGCCCAGAATCATCTCGGCCGGGCCGGAGATCCAATTGGCAATGACATCTCCATCAAATTGAGGAAAGACCGGAAAGGTGAGCCAAAAGAACAAAAGGACTGTGACGGTTTTCATAACTATGTTTCCATTTCGGAAAAAGTGACGACGACTGCCTAAGATATGAAAGTTTATAAAAATATGCAATGCCGCAAGAGCATGGAAGCCGTGCGGCAACCGGAAGCTTATAATCCGGCGGACACAGGCCGATAATAACCGTGCGTCACATTGCCGGATAGACAGGCAGGGAAATAAAAACATAGACCGGATGATATTTCCGGAATTGAAATGCATTGTCTGCCGGCCTTTTGGCCCGAATTGTTGTGCGAGTTTTCAAGGAGATGGGAGATCGGAATCATGAGCAACGGGGATTCCTCAAACAGGGATGAGCAGCGCCGGGCAGATAATGAACGGCAAGAGAAAGCGGAATCGATTTTAAGCGAAACGACAGTGCGGCTATCCGAATTGATTACCGGCATCGGTCACGGTATTCGCGCTCAAAATACCGGCCGCTTTACCCAATACATCCACGTACTGACCCAGGCCTTTGAACAAAGCCCCGTATCGATTGTTATAACGGATTCGCAGGGAGCAATCCAGTATGTGAATCCCAAGTTCACCCAATTATCCGGATATACCCGCGCCGAGGTGGCCGGCAAAAATCCCCGCGTGTTAAAATCCGGCTATACTTCTTCGGAGGAATATCGTCGTCTTTGGGAATGTATTTGCAGCGGCCGCACCTGGAACGGGGAATTTCATAACCGTCACAAAGACGGCCATTGCTATTGGGTGGAAGCCACTATTGGCCCCATCAAAGATGAAACGGGTAAGATCACCCATTTTGTCGGCGCCCAGGTAGAAATAAGCCGCCGCAAGAGAGCCGAAGAAGCGCTCCGGCAAAGCGCCGCCCTGCTAAAGCGAATTCTCCGCTCTGTGCACGAAGTGGTTTTTACTATGAACAAGGATGGGGAGGTTCTGGAAATTTTCGGTCTCTTGCCTTTTGGGGAATCCATTACCCCGCAAACCCTTGCGGACCTTTTCCGGAAAAATCAAATGGCTCTTCACTACGGCGCTTTTAGCAAGGCGCTCAACGGAGATTCATTGCAATACGAGTGGAGTTTTTCCGAGAACGGCCGCGTGCAGACCTTTCAGGTCTATTTGTCTCCCCTGGCCGATACTCAATCCGAATCCCGAACTGTTTTAGGAACTCTGAAAAACATTACCGAGCAAGCTCAACTTCGCCAGTTGGACCGGTTCCGATTTCTGGTAGAGCGCACCATTTCCAGAATTTCCTCGCGCTTTACCCGCTTTCGGGATTACCACAAAGCGGTCTACCTTTCCCTGCAAGACCTGGGGCGCTTGCTGGAGGCGGAAGCGATATATTTTGCCGGTTATAACGGAAGCCATATTCT
This sequence comes from Calditrichota bacterium, assembly GCA_024275555.1. Lineage (GTDB taxonomy): Bacteria > Calditrichota > Calditrichia > RBG-13-44-9 > J075 > JAJRYW01. Next base: position 22,865 of record JAJRYW010000598.1, read on the forward strand.
GATCCACCCCGAACATTTATGGCTGCGGGTAAAACGGCCCGAATATCTCCGCTACCCGGTTTTTATCCCGGCCAATTCGATGAAACCGCTCCTGGACGCCAGCAATTCGGAGCAGCATCTGCAATTTTTCCGGGATATCGATGCTTTGCCGGAGGAGTTAAGAAATGCCATCCGGGCCTTTGTCTTCACCAGCCCGAACTCTCTCCTGGTGGTCCCGGTGCGACTGGAAGAAGAAAAATTCGGTTTGATTATTGTGGAGTCCCCCAAAAACCAGTATCTGAACGATCCGCGCCAATCCAATTTTCTTCATTTTACCGGCAAAATCTTTGCGCACGGCATCCAGCGCTTTACTGCGTTGCGGGATATTCAAAGCCAATCCGACCAACTGCACCGCCGTGTTACCGAATTAATACAGATCATCGAATCTCTGCAAATTGCGGTGCTGCTGTTAGACCAGGAAAACGGTCGGGTGTTAGAGACAAATAAAATGGCCCGCTCTTTACTGGGATATTCGCGGGGAGAGTTGGAGGAAATTTATTTTGTCGATTTAATCCGCAAAAGGGACGGAAAGCTGTGTAGCGCCGATTCGCTTCTTGAGCCGGTCCGGAACCGCGAGTGTGTTTTGCAAAGCCAAGACGGGCAAAGCCTGCCGGTCTTGCTGAATATGATTCCATCGCATTGGAATGAGCGGGATGTGGTTGTGGTCAGCCTGGTCGACTTAAGCGACCAGAAGCGCACCGAAGAGGAAATACGGGCGCTTCATAAAAAAAACGAGCAACTGCTGAACTCCATCAGTTCGATTTTGATCGGCGTCGACGCCGAGGATAATATATCGCACTTTAACCGGGTTGCCGAGCAGGTGTTCGGCGTAAAGGGGGAAGCCATTATCGGACAGCCTGTATTGGGATGCCCGATTCCCTGGAACTGGATGAAAATCATCGAGACGATTTCCAGTTGCCGGGAAGAGAACCGGGCCATTACCATAAACGACTTCAAATATCGTCGCCCCGATGGCAAGGACGGCTTTCTTAATCTCACCATCAATCCTTATGTGGATGAGAACCCGATACTCTCCGGTTTCCTGATTATGGGGGAAGATGTAACCGAGCGCAAACTGCTGGAAAGCCAGCTCTCGCAGGCCCAGAAGATGGAATCGATCGGCCAACTGGCGGCCGGTATTGCCCATGAAATCAACACCCCCACACAATATATTGGCGACAACACCTACTTTCTTAAGGAAGCCTTCGAGGACATCAATAAATTTTTAAAAAGTTTTCTGGAAGCATCCCAGGGGGAGGAATGTTCGCTTCAATCGCTCCGGGAAATGGCCCGGGAACTCGATCTCGACTATTTGTGTGAGGAGATTCCCCCGGCAATTCAGCAAACGCTGGACGGGGTGGCCCAGGTGTCTAAAATTGTTCGGGCCATCAAAGAGTTTTCCCACCCGGGAGTGGAAGAAAAAATGCCGGTGGACCTCAACAAATCGCTGGAAAATACGGTGATCGTGGCCCGAAACGAATGGAAATATGTTGCCGAGGTAGAAACGGATTTTGATCCCGAATTGCCGCTGGTCTACTGCCTGCCCGGCGAATTAAACCAGGTATTTTTAAATGTAATCGTAAATGCAGCCCATGCCATCGCCGATGTTGTCGGAGAAGGCGGCGCCCAAAAAGGCAAAATTCACATTTCCACCCGGCGGGACGGCGATTGGGTGGAAGTGCGGATTTCAGACAGCGGAATCGGAATTCCCAGGGAAATTCAGAACCGAATTTTTGACCCATTCTTTACCACGAAAGAGGTAGGAAAAGGTACAGGTCAAGGATTGTCAATTGCTCATGCAGTGGTGACCAAAAAGCATGGGGGAACCATCCATTTTGAATCTGAATCGGGTAAAGGAACGACTTTTGTTATCCGGCTGCCGATTCACATGGAAAATGGCGACGCCTGAGAAGGGACAATAACCATGGCCGATAATAAACCGGCATTGCTGTTTGTTGATGACGACAATGCCGTGTTGCAAGGATTACGACGTATGCTTTGGTCTCAACGGGAGCAATGGGAAATGCACTTTGCCTGCAGCGGCGCCGAGGCGCTTCAGCTTCTGGAAGGCCGGCCCTTCGATATCCTCATTACCGATATGCGCATGCCCGGCATGGGAGGGCTGGAATTGCTCACCCTGGTGCAGGAAAAATATCCCGGGGTGATGCGCATCGCCCTTTCGGGGCAATCGGACAAAGAGGTTACTATGAAGGTGGTGCATCCGGCTCATCAGTACCTCTCCAAACCGTGCAGCGCCGAGATCATCAAAAACACCATTACGAAAGCCCTGGGACTGCAATCTATCCTGGATAGTGATTTGTTGAGAGAGACGGTCTCCCAGGTAGGAAGTTTGCCCAGCCTGCCCGAGCAGTACCAGGCTATCCTGGCCGAATTGAATTCGCCCGATACCTCCATCCACAAAGTGGGCAAAATCGTAGCCAGCGACCTGGGGATGTCCGCCCTGGTTCTGAAAATTGTCAACTCGGCCTTTTTCGGGTTCTACAGGGAAATCACCAATCCGGTGCAAGCCGTTAATGTGTTAGGACTGGATACGCTCAAATCGCTGGTGCTTTCCCACCATATTTTTTCGGAATATCGTTTGAACGGCGAATTGGGAAGTTTGCTCCATCATCTCTGGGATCACAGCTTAAAAAGCGCCGTATTTGCCAAAAAGATTGCCCAGTCATTAGGCGGCTCCCGGCAGATGGTTGGCAATTCTTTTTTAGCGGGTATGATGCACGACATCGGTATTCTGATCTTCGCATCGCAATTGCCGGAGTATTACCTTCCGGTGTACCGGCTATGTCAAAGAGAGGGCTTAAAACTATGGTATGCCGAAACCGAGACGTTTGGCGCATCTCACGCCGAATTAGGGGCCTACTTGCTGGGGCTGTGGGGTCTGGAAACGGAGGTGTTGGAGGCCATCGCTTTTCACCATCAGCCCCTGTTGGCCGGAAATACGGATATTGCCCCGCTGACGGCGGTGCATGTGGCAGACTACCTGGAACATAATTTCAGGAATCGCTTCTCTGTCTTAAATAACGGATATTTGCAAGATTTGAAAATCGAACATCATCTTGAGGAATGGAAAAAACTAAGTGAACATGACGAGGGAAATCACGGATGAACATAGAAGAAAAAATTCTGTTCGTTGATGACGATGTACGTATCCTGAGCGCTTACAAACGCAAATTGCGCAAGCATTTTAAGGTGGAAACCGCTGTCGGCGGCGGGGAGGGGTTGGAGACGCTCCGGGAAAAGGGGCCCTTTGCTGTGGTTATTTCCGATATGAAAATGCCCGGAATGGACGGAATTGAATTTTTAACCATAGTGCGGGAGACCGCTCCGGACACGGTGCGCATGATGCTCACCGGCTACGCGGAAGTGAGCACCGCTATGAACGCTGTCAATGAAGGCAACATTTTCCGGTTTTTAACCAAACCATGCCCGCCGGAGTTGCTGGTCAAATCCCTGCGGGCCGGATTAGAGCAGTACCGCCTGGTAATTGCCGAGAAAGATATTCTGGATAAAACCCTGAGCGGCACGATTCGCACCCTCACAGAAATTTTATCCATGATGGATCCCAAATTATTTGATCGACTTCTGACGCTGAGGGAATCCATCCGCACCCTGGCTCTGCATCTTAAAATTCCCAATGTCTGGGAGTTGGAGATTGCCGCCATGCTCTCCAAAATCGGGCAAGTGACCATCCCCCCCATGGTGATGGTAAAAGCCCAAAGCGGCCGGCCGCTGACGCCGGTGGAAAAGGAAATGATCAACCGCGCCCCGCAAGTCGGTTATGATCTGCTCTCCCGGATTCCCCGGCTGGAAAATGTGGCCAAGATCATTCTCTATCAGAACAAGTATTATAACGGGCTGGGATTGCCTAAGGACCGCGTAAAAGAGAAGCAAATACCGCTGGGGTCGCGGTTGCTAAAGATTCTCTCCGACCTTACGCAACTGCAAGCCAAGGGATATGCAATGAACCGCGCCTTCGACATCATGGCCTCCCGCACCGGCTGGTACGACCCGAAACTCCTCAGTATCACCAGCCGGATATTGCTGGCAAAAGACAAACAGCGCTTTCACACCGATATCCCTTCCCAGCAAATCAAACTGGCCCAGCTCCGGCCCGGTCACTTGTTAACCTCGCACATTCTCACCAAAGACAACATGCTCCTGGTTTCTGCCGGCCAGCGCATCACCGACGCGCTGCTTCTGCGTATTTCAAACTGGGCTAAAATTACCGGGATCAGGGAGCCTATTTTTGTCGCGGAAGAAACCCCAAAAACCTCCAAAGCCACTTAGCCGCTCCCCCGCCCCGCGAAAAATCATATTTCTTTTATCTGCTGCGGGGCGTTCCTATCTTTCTCCTTAGTGCACTTATATTCACTGATCCCATGTATGCGTTTATCGATATCGAGACAACCGGCCTGGACCCTCAGCATGATCGAATCATTGAGATTGCTATTGTTCTGTACAACGGCCAGGAGGTTGCCGAAGTTTTCTCTTCCTACCTTAACCCGGGGCGCATCATCCCCGCCCGGATCGGCACTCTTACCGGCATCAATCCGCGGGAACTGGAAACCGCCCCGGCGTTTTACCAAATTGCCCGCCGAATCGTGGAACTCACCGAAGGAAAAACCATCGCCGGCCACAATATTCGCTTTGACTACGGTTTTCTGAAAAACGAATTCAAGCGTTTGGGGTACGATTACCAGCGTCGACAATTGTGTACCCTGCGCCTGGCCCGGGAGCGTCTGCCGGGGCTGCCGTCTTATCAATTAGGCGCCGTCTGTGCCCGCCTGGGGATTTCCAACGAGTCGGCTCACCGCGCCCTGGGCGACGCCCGGGCCTCGCTGGCTATCTTTCGGCATTTTCAAAAAGAAACGCGGCACTCCTCTTCCCCGTTTGCGACCGCAACGGTGTTGCCGCCGGGGCTTTCCAAAGAGCACATCAGCGCTTTGCCGGCGGAAACCGGGGTTTACTTTTTCTATGGAGAGCGGGAGCGATTGCTCTACATCGGCAAAAGCCGCAACATCCGCAAGCGGGTGATGAGCCATTTCTACAGCGATCTAAAATCCTCCCGGGAACGGGAACTGAAACAACAAACCCGGGAAATCCGTTTTATCCGCACCGGCAGCGAGTTGATCGCCCTCTTGCTGGAAGCGGATTTGGTCAAAGCGAAACAACCGCCTTTCAACCGCGAATTACGGCAATTGCACTATAGCTACGGCCTCTTTGCCGGGGAGAAGGATGGCTATCTTAACCTCTCTTTACGGCGCATCAACGGAGAAGCGGATGCGCAAATCGGCTTCCGCAATCGGTTCGAGGCGGAACGCTTTTTGAAGACCATGATTGAGAAATACCGACTGTGTCAGAAGTACGCCCATTTTCACCGTTCCGGCGGAGCTTGTTTTAACTATCATATCCAGCGTTGCCGGGGCGCCTGTACCGGCAAGGAGCCGCCGGAAGAATACAATCTTCGGGTTAAGAAAATGCTGCAACAATTCGACTATGAGCATAACAGTTTTTGGATTTTCGGGCGGGGAAGGAATAAGGCTGAATCCTCGTTGGTATTGATTAAAAACGGAATTTACCGGGGCTACGGTTACTGCCCCAATTCAGCGCTCGGGCAGGGCAATCGGCGACTTCAAAAATTTATCCGGCCCGGGGAGGAGAACCAGGATGTGCGCCGAATCATTCAACGATATTTACGCGAAAATAATGGAGATCAGCTAAAAATATGGCCGGGAACCTGACACAATCACCGCAGAGCGTTTCGCTGCCGCGCCGCCGCAAAGGGCCGGACCTTTGGGTAAGAGCAATCCAGTGGGTTGCCGGGGTGGCCTGGTCTTTGTTTATCGCCTTCCTGCTCTTCCTGGGATTAGCCAAGCCGGAAGGCCAAACCTTTTTCGATAAGTATTACAATATTCAGCGCTCCGGGCGCTGGAACACCAATTTGCTGGATCTCTGTTTTTACCTGCTCGTGGGCACCTTCCTGATTTGCCTGGCCGGATTGATCATCAACTCGCGCCGCTGCCGCCGCAAAACCGACCGCTACAACCGCTCCCTGGTTGTGATTGGCTTACTTTCTTTACTGGGGATTATTGGGTTTTTGGTGCTTGGTTGATGGTCTCCATTTTCCGGATAACAATGTAACGCTTCCTCGCCAGAAAGAAAAAAGCCCCTGTCATTTCGAACCCAGGGAAGGGAGAGAAATTTGTCGGCGGAAAGAACTGAGTGGAGCATAATGACACGGGTGTACGGAACGCCTGTCATTTCGAACCCAGGGAAGGGAGAGAAATCTGTCGGCGGAAAGAACTGAGTGGAGCATAATGACACGGGTATACGGAACGCCTGTCATTTCGAACCCAGGGAAGGGAGAGAAATCTGTCGGCGGAAAGAACTGAGTGGAGCATAAAATAAAATCCGGTAGCCTATAGATTTCCTTTCTCAATTTTGCGTCACGGAGTGACAGTATGACAATAGCCCGGTGATTTATCACGGGGGAAAATGGCCGTCATCCCCGGAGTCCCGAAGGGACGAATGAAACCGGTAACAATATGAGAAGATAGAAGAAACAGCTGCCCGGGTCATCGAGCAGCCGTCTGTTTTTGAAATAATGCCCTAATAGATTAACGCGGTTCGGTCATCGACCAGGGATCCAGGGCCTTATCCAAATCTTCTTTGGGAAGAACATTTTTCTCCGCAGCCACTTCCCGCACAGTTTTGCCGGTTTTGTAGGCTTCCTTGGCAATGGCCGCAGATTGATCGTAGCCGATATAGGGAACCAGGGCGGTGCACATGGCCAGGCTCTTCTCAATCATCTCGGCGTTGCGGGCCTCGTCGGCGCGTAAACCGGTAACGCATTTATCGGTAAACACATTGACCGAGTTGGTCAGTAATTGGATCGACTCCAGCATGTTGTGGGCCATCACCGGCATCATGACATTCAATTCAAAATTGCCGAACATCCCGCCCACCGCGATGGCGGCGTCATTACCGATCACCTGGGCGCACACCATAGTCAGCGCCTCGGCAATGACCGGGTTGACTTTCCCGGGCATAATCGACGATCCCGGCTGCACTTCCGGCAACAGGATTTCGCCGATCCCGCAGCGGGGGCCGGAACCTAACCAGCGGATGTCGTTGGCAATCTTCATTAAGCTGACTGCAATGGTGTTCAATGCGCCGCTGGCTTCCACATAGGCGTCTTTGGCCGCCTGCGCCTCAAAATGGTTTTTCGCTTCCCGAAAGTGAATTCCGGTCATCTCGCTGACCTTTTCGCAGACGCGCCGGGAAAATTCCGGATGGGTGTTGATGCCCGTGCCCACCGCGGTGCCGCCGATGGCTAATTCGGAGAGATGTTTCTTGGTGCGTTTGGCCCGCTTGATGCCGTGCTTGACCATGCTGGCATAACCGCTGAACTCCTGCCCCAGGCGAATCGGGGTGGCGTCCTGCAAGTGGGTGCGCCCGATTTTAATGATTTTGTCGAATGCTTTAGCTTTTTCATCCAACGCTTTGTGCAAATTCTCCCGAGCCGGCATTAAATCTTTGATGATCATTTCCAGGGCGGAGATGTGCATACAGGTGGGAATCACATCGTTACTGGACTGCCCTTTGTTGACGTGGTCGTTGGGATGCACCGGGCTGCGGTCGCCGATTTTGCCGCCTAAAATCTCATTGGCGCGGTTGGAGATCACTTCGTTGGTGTTCATGTTGGTCGAAGTGCCGGAGCCGGTTTGGAAGATGTCGACCACAAACTGGTCATCCAATTTGCCTTCCATCACCTCCTCGGCGGCTTGCACA
>JAJRYW010000599.1 GCA_024275555.1 Calditrichota bacterium
AGGTCGGCGGTTTCCTGAAAGAGGATGTTCCCTTTAAACTCCACCAACAACTGCTGATCCTGTTCGGTGATCTTAATCTCCATCTATGCGCCCTCCAAAGGTGTTTGCCAAAGATACTACGGGAAGCGATTTGATCCCAACCGGTTTTTGCAGCATCCCGGCAGAGGCCCGGAAAATGTTTTTAGTTTGGCGGTTCCGGCCTTATATTTAACCCTTCTACCATATCAAACGGAACTGAGGAGAGGAGTATATGATAACGTTTCGGAATGTTATCATCCTGGCAGGATGCATACTGATTTTAAACGCTTGTGCAAGTCAACCTTACCGGTCCGGCGTCGCCCGCAGCGGCGTCAACCCTTCGGAAGACCCGTTTTCGGAGGTGCGCACCCACGCCTACCGGGCCGTTGATGCTTATCAGAATCGTGACTATCCCAAAGCACAGCAGGAATTGGAGCTGGCTATGCAGATGCTCGATTCTCGCGGGTTTTCTTCGGACCAGGAAAAACTGGCCTTTCTGGACAGCCATTATCCGCCCGCGGGTTGGGAGATCAGCTATGGCCAGATTGCCCGGGAACTATTGGGGATTGAGAGCGGCGGCGACCAAAGCCGGCCGGTCGTGCTCAGCGGGTCGGACAACCCCGGCGCCGATGGAGAAAGCCGCGCCAACGCCGGCGATCCCGTTAATGAGGAAAGCATCCTTGATGACGCCCAATTTAATTCCCGGGAAACGGCCGGGCGAAGCTACTTCCGGGGCGGGTTGCACGAGTTTATCCAGCAGGAAATCCGGCAGGTGGCCATCCACATGGGCGAGCCGGAAGATTTTATCCTCCCGGACGATTTTGTCAGCGAGATTGAATTCTATATCCGTCGCTTCCAGACCGATGCGCACTATCGCAAATTTTTCCGGAATACCCTGCGCCGCTCGCGGAAATATGTCCCGGCCCTGAAAAGTTACTTCACCGAAAAGGGCTTTCCGGAAGAGATCATGTACCTGGCCTTTATCGAGTCCGGTTTTAACCCGGTAGCCCGGAGCCGCTCTAATGCCGTGGGGCTGTTTCAGTTTATCGCCTCCACCGGCAAGATGTACGGCCTGACCATCAACCGCTACCGTGATGAGCGCTACTCGCCGATTAAATCCGCGATTGCCTGCCGGGAGTACTTGCACGATCTGCTTTTGGAACTGGGCTCTTTTACCATGGCTTTGAGCTCCTACAACTCCGGGGCGGGCCGAACCCGCAAAGCGCTGCGCCAACTGGATGATTTTAAAGACCGCAGTTTTTGGGCGCTGCGGGAAAAAACCCAGATTTTACGCCGGGAAACCCGCGCCTATGTGCCGCTGATCTTTGCCGCAATTGTGATGGCTAAACCGGGCAATCCTCCCGAATTCGGTTTTGAGGATGTGCCCTTTCCGGAACCGTACCGCTACGAAACAGTAATTGTGCCCACCTCGATGAGCCTGGGCCGCTTGTCCAAAGCAGGGGGAACCACCGTTGCGCAAATATTGGCCTTAAATCCGGATTTGGAACCGGACGCCCGAACCACGCCTTCCAAAGTATTGGATTACCCGCTTTTTGTGCCGCGCGGTTCGGGGGATAAAATCACGGCGGAAATTGAGCGGTTCCGGCAAAAACAAGCCGCCCTTGCCGCCAAACAACGTGCGAAGAAGGCTGTTGCGGCAGGAAAGTCCCATATCCATAAAGTGCGTAAGGGAGAGACGCTTTCCGGCATTGCCCGGCGCTACAAAGTTTCCATTGCCCAGTTGAAGAAGTGGAACCGGCTCAATGGAAGCCGGATTTATGCCGGTCAGCGCCTGGCGGTGTCTGCTCCCAAACCTAAAACGGCTGCCAAACGAGCCTCGTCCTCGAATCTTCCCCAGCCGGGTTATATCTCCCGCAAAACCGGGGTGCTGGTAGAACAGTCGATCCGGCGCGGAGAAAGCTTCTATTACCTGGTTGTCCCGGGAAATTCGCTCAGTGAAATCGCCAGCCTGTTTGGGGTGAGCATCCGCAAAATCCGGGATTGGAATGGCCTGCGCAGTTCGGTGATCCGGGCCGGGCAGCGGCTGAAAATTGTCTCGAACAAATCCATGAAATTCTATAAATACGCGGTGCAAAAAGGCGACACCCTGGAAGGAATTGCCCAGCGCTTTGGAGCGCGAATCAGCACGCTGAGACTGGTCAATAATAAACAAGGCAACTTGCTGCGCGTCGGGGAAGTGCTGAATATTTTTACGATTTAAACAGATTTGACGGGAACCGTGATGACTTCTCATTCTTTTTCTGATAAACCCCTGGTGTACCTGGCCGGGGCCATGGAACACGCCCCGGACAACGGCTGCGGCTGGCGGGCCGAGATCACCCCGTTTTTAACCGACACCCTGGGGCACCGGGTCTTCGATCCCTGCATCGAAGAGAACCATGTGCTGACCCCGGAAGAACTGCAAAACTTTCGCAACTGGAAAAGCGGCGATTTGGGCAGGTTCCGGGAAATCGTGCGTAAGATCATCAAAACGGATTTGGAGACCCTGGTGCATAAGGTGAATTACGTGGTGTGCCTGTGGGATGAGCACGTCCTGCGCGGCGCCGGCACCCACGGGGAACTGACCCTGGCCCATCTGCATGGCATTCCGGTGTACATGGTCAATCACATGCCTATCGAGCAGACCAGCAGTTGGATCATTGGCTGCACCACGGAAATTTTCCCGGATTTTGAAGCGCTGAGGAATCATCTGCTGAGCATCTATCGTCCCTGAATGCTGCAATTTCCCCCTTGCCGCATGGCTCCACGTCCAGTAAATCGTTTTGCCCCTGTGCGCCAGTCTGAAAAACAGGGGATTTATTGCCCAGCCGCAACCGCAAAAAGAGACCCGGAAATCCCCCTTTTTTTTCTTGACATGCCCGCTTTTGCAGTTTATTTATAAAATAAGTATGAGACGTATTAAGCGACAAATTTCCCCCTGTTTTTCTCGAAAATCTGCGCAACTTCCTTTCCCCTTCGGCGTTTCATATTTAACACATAACGGAGTGTACATTCCAACCTTAACCTAAGGAGGTCGCTATGCATCTCACCATCACGGCACGGCACTTTAAACTGCAAGATGAATTGAAGGATTACATCAGTCGTAAAGTGAGTAAGCTGCGTCGGATTTATGATGGAATTATCGATTTGGAAGTTGTATTAGGATGGGAAAAGATGAGTCGGTATACGGAATTTAAGATCAATGTTGACAATGGAACCATTGTCATCAAGGAAGACGCGGAAGAGTTGCGCAAATCCTTTGACAAAGCCCTCGACCGGGCCCTGCGGCAGGTAAAACGCCACAAGGAAAAATTTCGCCGGATCGAAAAACGATAGCAATTTTCACGATGAGTTTATAAAGTCAACCGCGGCCGGAGATATCCTCTCCGGCCGTTTTTTTAGGGGGATAATTATTGGCCGGCCGAGTTCCGGAGGGCATCGCCGGAGATATTGCCGGAAGCGGAGTCCGCCCGCGACGACTTTTCCAGCCGGGCGGTAAAAATAGAAGCAAACAATTGGTCTACATAGAGCCGGGCAACAAAGCGCTGGTATTCCTTCCCGGCGTCGATTTCGATAAAGTGCTCCCCGTAGGGCAGGGCCAGCTCCTGCGGGGTCGGGCCGATCTCTTCCCCGTTCAGAATTAACCGCCCCTCGACCGGGTAGCTTTTCACCAGCACGTGTTTAATCACCGGGATCGGTTGGAATTTTGGGGTGATTTTGGGAACAACCGGCTGGGCGACCTTGAGGTAGGGGAGAGGGTCGAGATGTTTTCCCACCTGGAGCAGGGAGAAGTGCAGGTGCGGCCCGGTTACCCGCCCGCTTTTACCAGCCAGGCCGATCAATTGTCCCCCGGTCACCAGTTCCCCGTTTTTCACCAGTATCTTCTTCAGATGATGATATTTGGAAACCATGCCTGCCCGGTGCTGGAGGTGAATCATTTTGCCGGAAACTTTGTTGTACCCGGCAAAGATGACTTGCCCGCGCTGCCAGGCGTAGACAGAGTCGCCCACCTCCACTTGCAAATCCACGCCATAGTGGAAATCGTTGGCGCGGCCGCCCCGAAAGGGATCGCTCCGGTA
>JAJRYW010000600.1 GCA_024275555.1 Calditrichota bacterium
ATCCTGGCGGGAGAGTGGAATTTGCTTTTGTGCAAAAACAATAAAAGTGCTGCTGAGATAAATGCCCAGGAAAAAAATCGCCCATCGTCTCACAGTATTACCCCCTCCGTTCTTAACGAAGAAATTGGTTGCGGTTGCCTGTCAAGTTAGTCAAATCCGGGGAGAAATTCAATAACCTGAATGGGTCAACCATTGTGATTCGTGATGACAAATAACGAGTATCGAGTGACGATTAATGCGTGGGTATGATGTGTGGTTCGTATTGCGTATTCCGTGGTGAGCTGCTAAAACGCAATACGGAATACGCATCCCCCCTCTCACTTGTTACTCGTTGCTCGTTAAGCTGCCCGATTATTCATCACGGAGACGGTAACGCCGATGGTAGGGCGAGGTAAAAATAATCTCCCCGGCGCGGATTTTTTCCTGAACATTGCGCCAATAGTCTGCTTCCAGCAAATCCTGATGATGTTCCAGGAAAATTTTCCGAAGTTCTTCCGGCAGGCCCAGAAAATGGATAAACTCTGCCGGGAAGACGTCATTTTCGTTCACGGTAAACCAGGGTTCCGGGGCCAGTACATCGTCCTCGCTGCGGGGGGAAGGCTGCACCCGGAAGTTGCAGTCGGTCAGCAGGCAGAGTTCGTCGTAGTCGTAAAACACTACCCGGCCGTGACGGGTTACGCCGAAATTTTTCAGCATCATATCGCCGGGGAAGATGTTGGTGGCGGCCAGGTCTTTGATGGCGTTTCCGTAGTCCAGAATGGCGGCCCGGGCGGCCTCCGGCCGGGCCTCGCGGATGTAGATATCCAGGGGAATCATGCGCCGCTCGATGTAAGCGTGCTTAACAATCACCGCATCGTCGCCGATTTCCACGGTGTTGGAAGCGGTTTCGCTCAGCTCCCGTAGAAGCGCTTCGGAAAAACGTTCCCGGTCGAAGCGCAGGTATTCAAACTCCTGGGCGTCAACTAAACGGCCCGCCCGGTCGCGTTTAAACACCAGGGTGTACTTAGTGCGCACCAGGTCGCGGTTGCCGGTTTTGGGATAATCAAATCGGTCTTTGATTACCTTGAACACCACATCATAGCCGGGGATGGTGAATACAGTCATCACCATGCCTTTCTGGCCGGGCGCAGTGGTGAATTTATCGTCGCTGATGGCCAGGTAGTAAAGCAGGTCGCGGTACAGCTCGGTTTTGCCATGTTGGTTGTGCCCGATGGAAATATAGCGTTCGGCGATGCGCTTACGGGGCATAACCTGCTTGAGAAAGCGCACTAAATCGTAGTGGCGCTGAATATCCACCAAAAAATAGGAGCGGGTGAAGCTGAACAAAATGCTGACTGCATTTTCGTCCAGGAGCACTGCATCGATGTAGACGCCATCGGGGCCGTTGAGTAAAGCCAGCACCAGGGGAAAACTGCTCGATCCGCTGAGCATCCGGCCCACAATGTAGGCGCCGTTCCCGCGAAAGAAAATGGCCCGCACAATCTCGGTGCGCTCCACCATCCGCAAGGCGCTGATGTTTTTCAGATGCGCTTCGATGTGTTTCGCAGCCCGGGCGGCGTCGCCTTCCAGGTCCCGGTACGGCCCCCGCAGGGCAAAATCCCCTAAAATCGATTTCACCAGCATGGCGGTGTCGTTGATGTATTCATAGGTGCGATAAACAGGTTTCTTGCTCCGGGTGGGCGGCGTCTCAAAATCGGTGTCGACAAACTCCACCTGGGGGTCTACCCCGACAGTAGTAAAAATACGCCGGGTGATGGAGTTGAAAAAGGTTTCGGCCAGTTCCCAATCATACCGCGGGGTAATCATCCCGGAGTAGACCGCTTTCATGCTGGCCCAGACCAGTTTATCCATAACCCGCTCCCCGAGCAAATCCAAAATCTGCTGTTTAACTTCCCGGGCAATTTTTCCGTAGAGTTCCAGCCGGGCGGTTGCATCGGCCTGGGCGCCTTTCCAGTCGCGCTGTTCAAAACGTACCCGGGCCCGGCGGGTAATTTCCTGGAAGGCCAGCGAATAGCGATCAAAACCGTTATAAATTATACGGGCGGCCAGGTTGGCCAGACGGCTGTCGGTGAGGCGAGCAATCGTCTCCGGATGATGGCTCACGGGCAATCTCCCTTATGTTGCCGCAGCATGGGCGCTCGTTTCTCTAAGAATTTCATGTGCACATTATCGTCAACCAGGCGCTGATCATAGATAAAATCTGCGTGTGGTGAAATTTTGATATTGGAGTATTACCGGGTAGCCATAGGTTTCAGCCTGCGCAACTCCCGGTGCGGCATGCGCAAGCTGAAGCTTGCGGCTACCTGTTTCCGGTCTCCGGGTAGCCAACACCGGGTAGCCGCAGGCTTCAGCCTGCGCAACTCGTCTCCGAATCGCCTTTTAAGAACCTGAAACTTGTGGCTACCTGAGCAACATAATCTGCTCAGGTTTTAAACTCGCTGAGCACTTCCAGGGCGTAATTGATGTCCGCCTCGGTGTGGGCGGCGTTAATTTGAAAACGGATGGTTTCATCGCCGCGCGGCACCACCGGAAAAGTCAGCCCGACGACCAGGATACCTTTTTCGTACAATCGCTGCACCATCCGGTGAGTTTTGGCGGTGTCGCGCACCATCAGGGGCGCCACCGGGTGCGGGCCGGGGATCGATTCCATTCGCAGCGCCTCCAACCCCTCCCGGAATTGCCGGATGCGCTCATGGAGATGCTTCAGCCGCTCCTGTCCCTCGGGGCTGTCGGCAATATCAATTGCTTTGACGGCTGCAGCGCAGTCGGCCACACTGAGGGGGTTGGTGTAGATGTAGGTGTCCGCTTTTTGACGCACCGCCTCGATCAGTTCCGGGCTGCCGGCAATAAAACCGCCGTTGACGCCAAACGCTTTGCCAAAGGTGCCCACAATGACATCCGGCCCGGCGCCGGTAAATTCCGGGGTGCCGCGACCGGTAGCGCCGTACGCGCCGATGCCGTGCGAGTCGTCCACCACGGTGATAATGCCCTCCGGCAGGCGATCCTGGTAGGCCGCAACCAGTTTCTCGATCCGGTCAATCGGGGCATAATCTCCGCGCATACTGAAAATACCGTCGAAAATGACCACCGCCCGCTGAATCCCGGCGGGAATATTCTCCAGGTGCTGCTTCAGTTCTTCCATGTTATTGTGCTTGTAGATCGCCTTATTCTCCCGGGCCACATTGGAAATCCGCATAGCCCGGATAATACAGTTGTGATTGAGTTCGTCGCCGATCCAGTAGGTTTGCTTGTTGTTGATGGTCAGCGCCACGGCCAGGTTGGCCGTATATGCGGAGTTGAAAATCTTGGCGGCCGGTTTGCCGACAAACCGGGCGATGCGTTCCTCCAAATCCACGTGGTAATGAAAAGTGCCGTCGATAAAGCGCACCGCGCCGGGGCCTACTCCGAATTTATGGGTCGCCTCATCAGCGGCTTTAATCAACTCGGGATGATGGGATAAGGAGAGGTAGCTGTTGGAATTCAGGCGGATGAACTCCTGGTCGGCGCCGCGGATTTTGTAGCGGGGGCCCTTGACTCCCCGCGGGGGAATATAATCCACAATCACCCGTTCCGGGGCTTTGGCGCGTCCTTCTTCTTTGAGCGCTTGCACTTCCTTCACTAAGGCGGGATTCAGTTTTTTCAGAGACATGGCGTACCTTCCTTCGTTGTTTAAGCGTCTGGTTGATTGTTTGCTAAACCGGGCGTCAAGTTAATATCCGCTACTTCTCGGGGGCAAGGAGATTTCCACAAGTTCCTTCTTATGCGAATTTTCGTTAACCCCCTCGTTAAGCATTGCCAGACCTATTCCGGCTTTTCATCTTGATTTTAGCCGCGAAGCTATTATGTTAAAAAGTCAATGGAATAAAAGCGGCTCCCTTCTTACTTTTTTAGTAAAGCTAAAGTTTTATTTTCATAAGAAGGGAGCCCGATTTGGTAAAACAAAAGTGATTACCGGGTGAATAAACATCGCATTTGACCGACGACAATACAGGAGCGGATGGATTCGCTTATATTGGCAGCCAAATTTACAGGTTAACAGGCAATGAAGAGCCAATCATCACACCAAAAACGGAGGTTGTTTATGAAACGGCTTAGTTGGATTTTTATGGCAGTTCTGGGATTAATTCTGCTCGCCGGGTGCGAGAAAGATGATATCATCAATAATCTGGTTGACAACATCGAACTGACGGATCAGCAGCAGATGGACCTGGTTGCGGCCAGCCTGGCCGATGCTTCCGGCGGCGCGGTAACCGCCATGCGTTTTGCCGCCCTGGCCGCCGATTCCGGTTTTTACACCCTGTCCAAACTGGACACATCTCTCAGCGCCGGCTGGCTGAACGTGGATATCGAAATATCGTTCTATACACCCAACGGGACGGAGCTGCCGGTTTTTATTCCCGGGGTGACCGACAGCCTGGTCTGTAATCTTCATTTGACCGGCGACACCACCTACAGCTCCGGGGCCTCCGGGAGCGATTGGAGCCTCTCCCTGAACAGCCGCGCCAACCTGCAGGTCAAGCTGGTCAACAGCGACACCAGCCGGATTGGGGGCGCGATTGCCGATAGCTCCCACTATGTGCACAACGGGACCGCGAATAACATTGAGGTCGACTCCCGGAGCACCCTGACCATCACCCGGGTGGTCGTGCCGATCAGCGGGGATGACCACCTGCCGGCCTCGGGCAACCTGGCAGGCGCCGTGGCCGGAACAATCAGCAGCGGAGAACTCTCCAAGGACATCAGCATACCCTACACGGTGGTGTTTATTGGCAACGGACAGGCGGTGGTTACCCTGACCGACAGCGGGGTGCAGTTTACGGTGGATTTGCGTACCGGCCAGATCCTCCGGTAGCGTTTTGTCGTTCGGAAAATATCGACTTAAAAAAGCAGGCGCCGCCGGTTCGAGGCCGCCTGCTTTTTTATGGTATCATTTCACCGGACCTTTGGGGCTACCTCGATTACATCAGATAATTTCCGAGCGTGCGGTTGCAACGGAAGCAGAACCAGCTTTCTGAATCTTTGCCAGTACAAAGAACCAGCTAATCTTCCGCAAACACTTCGTAATGAGTTACTTTTTCTTCAAAGTCCAGTAAATACTCCTGGTCCTCCGGATAATACTTTGCTTTTTCAAAATCTTCACCTGCAAAGTTTTTGATTATCTCAAGGTTTTCCCAAAATGTAATTAAAGTAAAATTTGCAACGTTATTTTTCTTATTTCTTAGAAAAGTGAGTCCTTTGAATCCATCGGTATTCTTGTAATCAGGGATGGCTACACGTTTAAGAAATTCCGAATATTCTTCATAATCATCAACTTTAGTTCGTCCCTTCCAAATTCTTGCTATCATCATATTTCCTTTCAAAACAATTTGTTATTCCGGAAATCTTTAAGGCCCGGCAGAGGCGGATTTCGGATAGGGATAGTGGAGAACAAGGGCAAATTAAAAGTGGCCGGGTCGTCTCTTGTAGGCCGTTATACCTGTTTCATGTTTCCTGGGTTAGGGAGGAAGCGCATGGGGAGAAATGTTGCGGTAAACCAAAATCTTCTCAGCAAAAATCCGCTTAATCAGCGCCACTCCACGTCAAAAAAGAAACCTCCCCAGGGCGCCAACCCTGCGGGAGGTTTGTATAATCCTTACTGGCCGGAAAACGCCTGCATCAGTTCCTGCACGTTTTCCACCTCTTCCAGGCGCCAGATCATCTCCACGATGCGATCCCGTTTTTCCCGGGAAATCTTATCCAGCACCATCGAGTCGAACTTAAAGGTAATTTGCTCATCGGTGAGGGGGTTGCGGTAGTCGCCTTTGGGGAAATCCACTTCCGCTTCAAACTCCTGTCCGTCTTTGGTTTTGATGACCGCCCCGGCGGGTTTCTTCTCCGGGAACATGGCCTCGTAGCGGGGTTCGGCCACCACCTTCACCTTGTGGATCATCTCCTTGATATCCGGGGCGTTGATCCGCTCGAGGGTAAACTGATCGTTGGTCAGCTTGCCGTCCAGAATCAGCGCGGCCACGCAATAAGGCAGGGAGTGGTCGGCGGTTTCCCGGGTGGTGGGGCTGTACTTGGAGGGATCGGAGAGGATATCCGCCGCCCGCGCCACGGTGCGGATGGTAATCTCTTCCACCTGGTCGCGGCTGATGTTGTGCTCTTCCAGGATGTTCAAAATAGCAGTGAAGGGCGAATGAGTCAGCGCCTCGGTGGGGAAGGCTTTCATAGAGCAGCGCAGAATCCGCTCCGGCTCTTTTCCCAAACCGCGCACCAGGCCTTCGATGTCCCACTCGCCGCCCACGATGGTTTGCGCCAATCCCTCTTTGCCGTCGATCACATGGGCCGGGCCTTAGTAGCCGCGCAGGGCCAGTTCCGCGGCAAAAACGCCGCCCTGGGTGGCCAGGGGATCCACCGTGTTTTTCATCATGGTCAGGTGCCCGGCCGTCACCGCCCCGAAGGTAGCGTGGTAGCTGCCCGAAATGCCGATGGCGTGAATCATCTGCTCTTTGGAGAGCCCGATGATGCGCCCGGCCACAATGGGGGAGACAAAACCGGTCAGGGTGGCGTGGTGCCATTTGCGCTCGCGAATCCCGGGGTGGGCGATCTCGCACATACGCATTTCAAACTCATAGGCCAGGATGATGCCCACAATCAAATCCTTGCCGCTTTTGCCCAGCACCTCTGCCGGGGTCAGCGCAGCGGGGATGATATCCGAGGGATGGGAGGGGTCCTCTTCCCAGTAGATATCGTTGTAATCCAGCGCCCGGATCATCAGGGCGTTTAGCAGGGTTGCGTTGGAGAGGGGAAACTTGTGCGGCGAGTTGAACACCGAGGCTTCCTTCCGGCCGCCCATATCTTTAAAATAATCCATGATGATTCCCACGTCGCGGGTGGCGCTGCCGCCATAGGCGCAGCCAACCGAGTCTAACAAGAAACGCTTTACTTCCCGGACCGCCTCCGGGGAAATATCCTCATAGCGCAAGCGCAGCGCATAATCGGCAATTTGTTCGGTGATGAAGGACATACGACCTCCTGGTTATGTTTGAACATGTTTACAGGCTTATTCAAAAATGAACACCTTGACAAGGCAGTACATTTTTTGACGGGATATACAGACGCAGACAAATTTTCCGAATCATGATCTTGTGCTTAGTCCATGACCAAAAGAGTTTTGTTGCTCCTGCCGTTCTGTTTTTTTAACAGAGCGGCAGATTTTTTTCTTCGGGCTATCACAAAACCTCGGTATCCTTCCGCGTCGTTTTTTCCATCTACAATTTCCGGGCGACCTCCTCGGCCATTTCCAGGGTGGTGTTGCTGCCGCCCATGTCGTAGGTGCGCACTTTGCCCTCTTTGATGACCTCGGCAATGGCGCTTTCCAGGCGCTCAGCCATCTCGGTTTCACCCAGCCAATCCAGCATCAGTTTGGTGGTGAGCAGCATGGCCGTGGGGTTGACTTTATACTGGCCGGCATACTTGGGCGCAGAGCCGTGGGTCGGCTCGAAGACCGCGTAGTTGTCGCCGATGTTGCCGGCGCTGGCAAAGCCCAATCCGCCCACTAATTGCGCGGCCAGGTCGGAGAGAATATCGCCGAACATGTTTTCCGCTGCCAGGACGTCGTAATCGAACGGGTTTTTGAGCAGCCACATCGCCTGGGCGTCGATGTTGGTTTCCCAGAAGTCGATCCCGGGATACTCTTTGGCCACCTGGCGGGCAGTGCGGAGCATCAGCCCGCCGGTTTCGCGCAGCACGTTGGGCTTGTCCACCACCGTCACCGATTTGCGGTTGAATTTTTTAGCAAACTCAAATGCTTGTCGCACGATGTTGGCGCACTTCTGCCGGCTCATAATCCGGGTGGAAATGGCCAGATTCTCCAGGCCGTACTGCTCAAACTTCTTCATTTTGGGATGATTGGCTTTGAGCACCTCGAACACCTCCTGGGGAACGGGATGAAACTCGACCCCGCCGTACATCCCCTCGGTGTTTTCCCGGAAGACTACCAGGTCGATGCCTTCTTTATAATTGAGCGGGTTGCCGGGATAGGCTTTACAGGGCCGCATATTGGTGTGCAGGTTAAACTCCTGCCGCAGCCGTACGATGGGGCTGAAGTAATCGTATCCTTTTCCGCGCAGTTCCGGAATCAACTCTTCCTGGGCCTCCTCTTTCGGCTTGGAGGTAATCGCTCCAAACAGGGCGCAGGTAGTGGTTTTCATCATCTCGATGGTGCGATCCGGGAGAGGATTCCCTTCGGTTTTCCAGAACTCCCAGCCAATGTCGCCGTGGATGTACTCGGCGTCTAACTTAAGCGTGTCGAGGACGATCCGGGCCGCCTCCATTACGTCGTTGCCCACCCCGTCGCCGGGCAGCCAGGCAATTTTGTACTTCGCCATACTAAAACTCCTCCTGATGGAATTTTCTTGTTTGGTTTGATTTATTTTACCAGTTCAAAATCGATGAAATCGGCATGGTGGAAGATGATTGCCTCCGGCGACCGCTGTTCTCCGGCCCCTTCCTTGCTGTGCACCGCGATGATATGCATGACCTCGGCAGGCACATCGTATTTAAACGCCAGGCCCACCCCGCTGAAGGGATGGCGCAGCTTCTTGCCGTAGTCGGATTTGTAGATAGTTCCGTCGGGTTTTTTGTCGAACTCCAACAGCTTGGCCACATCGGCAAGAAGGGCGCCGGCCACCAGGTAGTCGCGGTTGACCGGGGTTTTGCGCTCGGCGTAGGCCTCGGTAAGCACCTCATCGCAGGCGATGCACATCCGGCAGACTACCCGCACATGCTCCAGAAAACTAATCTTGACATCCTCCGCCAGCAGCGTGAAAGGAATGGATTTCAGCTCCTCCACGCTCCAATTCCGGTAGGCAATGGCGTCTTGCCAGACCTTCACCACCTTGTCTTGCAGCTCGGTGTCGCGAATTTCCCCGATTTCAGGGATCAGGGCTAACACTTCTGCTTTGGTCATAAATCCTCCGTTTAGATTATTTGTGAAACTCAAAATGTTCTGCCGCGAGACGCTTAGCTCGCAAAGATTTCTTAATCATTCAATTTCCTTCGCGGGCTTGGCGCCTTCGCGGCAAAAAAAACATGAAGACCCCTTTGCCGGCTTGGCGCCTTCGCGGCAAAAAAACTAAAGCACCTCCGGTACCGGCCGTTCCTCCGGTCCGTCGTATTCGTGGTCGACCGGGTCAATTTTGCGCATGGGGCGCTGCCGGGTCTTTTCTTCAATAATATGCGCCACCAATCCGGGCAACCGGGCAATCATGAAGAACGCGTTGGCAAGCTGCGGATCGAAATCCATCTCGGCCAGCAGCGCCCCAATAGCTCCATCGACATTGAGCGGAAGCGTTTTGCCGGTAATCTCCTGCAATTTGGTTTCAATCGCCCGGGCCATGGCGATGTGCTCCCCGCTGAGGCCGTATTCTTCCGCCAGCGCCAGCAGCCGGGCCGTGCGCGGGTCGGCGGTGTGAATCCGGTGTCCGAACCCCGAGAGTTTCTTCTTCCGGGCCTTGTAGGATTTCACCAACTCTTCCGCGGCTTCCTCGATGGAAAGCTGCTTTTCCTGCTTCAGCGAGAGCCCTTCTTTCAGGATCAGCATACAATCCTCAATGGCCCCGCCGTGGAATTTAGAGATCGATAAAATCCCGGCGGCAACGGCGGCGTTCAGCGGCGCGCCGGTCGAGGCGACCGTCAGGGCGCTCAACACCGAGGGCGGCGTCGCCCCATGATCCACTGAAGAGGTTAAGATCGCTTCGATCATATCGCCCTCGCGGCGGCCGGGCAGTTCCCCTTTAAAAAGCAGGTAGACCATCTGGCCAAAATTGGCCTTGCCGATCAGGTCGTTGAGCGGGTAGCCGCGCACCAGCAGGTTGTTCGGCTCCACTTTGGTGATGGCCGTTTTCCAATGTAGTGATCCCATAAATCCTCCCGTGCTATACGATTCAGGTCAAAAATATATTGTCTGATTTGATTGCCTTAATTACTCCTAAATGTTTGCCACAGAGATATTAGCCCCTTTCGGGGTCTTATTCGACTCCCGGGCGGCCGGGATTGTCGATTTACTCTGTCGAAGACACCCCGGCCGGCCGGGGACCGAAGTGTGCGAAAGCACTTAGCCTGTATTACCAGTTTCTTTCGGGGTTTCAATCGACAATCTTTTTGCAACAAAAGCCCGGGAAAAGAGGCTGTTTTATTCCACGACCGTAAAAGGTGTCCCGGTGCGGTTATTTTATAAGAAATTTTCGGAAAAACAAAACATTATTGATCTTTGGCAAAACAGCATCCCGCTCTGCGCCTTCAATAAGCCCCGGTTTATCTCCGGCACACCCGGGAAAAGCCCGGCGCTGAGAAAAAGTTCCCTCAAAATACACCGGCAGAAAATACCGGGTGTCATTTATGCCGTATCGGCCGGCAAAGAAGCAGTGTAAAGAGAGAGCCGGGATTCGACAAAAGGCTCCTGGCGGCAGAAACTACTTCAGTTCCCCGGCCTTAATCAGGTTAGTCGGTACACCGCGCCCAAAGGGAAAACCGGCTGTGATGATATATTTCCCATGTTTGTGCAGGAGTTTTTCTTTCCGGGCTAATTCCAGGGCGTTTTCCAGGAGTTCATCCATATAGTGCTCCACGGGCAGATAGCGGGGCGCCACGCCCCACAACAGCGCCATTTGGTAGTAGGTCGCCCGGTTAATCGTGAGGGCCAGGATAGGCGCTTCCGGGCGAAACCGCGAGATCATCCGGGCCGTGAATCCGCTGCTGGTGGGGCAGATGATCAGATCGGCGTTCAGGTTCTGGGCCAGCATGGTTGCCCCGCTGGAAATGGCCTGGGGAATTTCATTTTCTTTCTGAACCACTTCGTGCAAATTGGTGTTGTAGAAAGGGAAATTTTTTTCGGTTTCCATGGCAATGCGCGCCATGGTTTTCACGGCTTCCAGGGGGTATTTGCCGATCGCGGTCTCTTCGGATAGCATGATGGCGTCGGTGCCGTCCAGAATGGCATTGGAGATATCGGTTGCCTCCGCCCGGGTGGGCCGGGGAGAATTGACCATAGAGAGCAGCATCTGGGTGGCGGTAATCACCGGTTTGCCAAATTCGTTGGCAACGCGGATCAGCGTTTTCTGGATAATCGGAATCTGTTCGATGGGAATTTCCACCCCCAAATCGCCCCGGGCCACCATAATCCCATCCACCGCTTTGATGATCTCCTGGAAATTACGCACCGCTTCGTGCTTCTCGATCTTGGCAATAATGGGCACATACCGGTTTGCGGCTTTACAGATCACCCGGGCCATATTGACATCCTCTACCTGCCGCACAAAGGAGAGCGCCACGTAATCCACCCCCTGCTCCAGCCCAAACTGCAAATCCCGGCGGTCTTTTTCCGTGAGCGCCGGAATGTTAAAGCTGCCCTCGGGATAATTGATCCCCTTGTTCGAGGTCAATTCGCCGCCGTTCAATACCTGGCAGTATACCCGGGGCGGGTCTACTTTTTTAATCAGGACTTCAATATTTCCATCGGCCAGAAGCAGGCGGCGCCCCTCGGTAACATCATGGGCGAAGGACTGGTAAGAGAGGGGAATCCGCTTGCCCTCGCTGGCTTTCAGGGTGGGATCAAAAATTAATTCATCGCCGCTTTTCAGCAGCAGCGGGGGGTCGGAAATGGCGCCGATACGAATCTTGGGCCCGCTCAGGTCCTGCAGAATGGCCACGGGAGTATCCAATTCCCGGCGGATTTTTTTAATGGCGGCGATCAGTTTGGCGTGACTTTCGTGGGCGCCATGAGAAAAGTTGAGCCGGAAGGTGTTCACCCCGGCCCGGATCAGTTTACGGATCATCGCCGGCGAAGAAGTTGCCGGGCCTAATGTCGCAACAATTTTCGTCTTTTTGGCTTTCAAACGCTGGGCGCGGGACATTTAAATAGGTTCTCCGAATCGCTGCTCATAAGGTGGTATACTGGGTTTACCGGGCCGTCTCGGCATGGTTAAAAAATAAATTCCATGGATTCCGAGGCAAGGTAGGTTTCCGGAAACATTTCCTGTGCGGCTGCTTCGATTTCTTTCAGGGTCTTATCGCTGTGTTTGGGGTCGTGATGAAAGAGGAGCAGTTTTTTCACCCCGGCTTTTCGGGCAACTTCACAGGCCATCTCGTAGGTGCTGTGTCCGAATCCCTGGAACATGGCGTATTCCTGCCGGGTGTATTGGGCGTCGTGGAAGAGCAGATCAGCGTCTTTGGCAAAATTAATCAGCCGGGTGTCGCCGCCCGGGAATCCTTCGCTGTCGGAGGCAAACACCACCACCGCATTTTCGGTTTCGACCCGGTAGAAAAAGGCCCCGCCTTTGGGATGAAGATAGTTGCGCATACAGCTAATTTTGGCCTGCCAACCCGGTTCCGGTTCATCGACAGTGGTCAGTATCTGGTAGTCATCATCGTAAAAATATACAATGGAATGCTCTTTCATTTGATGAAATTGCCGTTTGAAGGGCAAATCCGCCATTCCCACCGGGAAAAAGGGCGGATGCACAAATGTTTCCAGGGTATCCTGCAGGGTGTAATCCAGAATTTGAGGAGAAATGAAATGAATATCGGTTTGAGGCATATAGAGCATCAGGAAATAAGGGAATCCCACCAGGTGGTCGATATGCAAATGGGTGAAGAAGAGATTAATTTTCCAGCTCCGGGCGTCTTTGCGCTGGTTTTGGAACTCCTGGAAAAGGTCTTGCCCGGCGTTGATGATTCCCGATCCGGCGTCAAATAAGATGATGTGGTTGCCAATATCCATGCGCAGGCAGGTGGTGTTGACGCCAATTTGAGTGGCTGTACCGATTGTTGGCGAATAGCTTCCCCGCGCTCCATAGACCTTGACTTTCAGTGTTGGTTTTGCCATATCCACATCCTTATTTCATCGCACATTCACATTATTGCCGGGACTCTAATTTCTTAATGTCATCCCGAAGTTGAGCGGCCCGCTCGTAGTCTTCTTTTTCGACAGCCTCTTGCAGTTCTTTTTTCAGGCGTTCCAGGCGATCCTGGTTGGTGTCTATCTGGCGATCTTCGATATCCTGGAGTTCATCGGCGCTGTAGGCGCCTTTGCGCATCACTTCTTCTTCGACAAAGATGCGGATGTTTTGCCGCACTGCCAGGGCAATGGCGTCGCTGGGCCGCGCATCCACCTCATACACCTTTGATTTCCGGCGCACCTGGATAATTGCATAATAGGTGTTATTCCGCAAATCGGAGATAATTACCCGTTCGACTTTGGATTCCAGGGTATTGAGAAGGTTTAACATCAAGTCATGCGTAATCGGTCGAGGCGGTTGAATATTCTCCAGACCGAGAGCGATGGATTGGGCTTCAAATTCGCCAATGATAATCGGCAAGGTTTTATCCCCATCGACTTCTTTGAGAATCACACCGCTTGCTTGAGATTGGGTTAAAAACAATCCGTTAATTTTTACTTCAATCATTCTTTACCCCACCGTTTAGGATGCATTATATATTCGTTGGTCTGTTCAAATTGCTTAGTATACAAAATTTAATTTCTTTTGCCAGGCTATTAAAGGACTTTTTAATAATAGCAAAATATTAAGTTATCCACCATGTTTTACATCACGGCCAACAGGCTTTCCGCCCTTGCCGGTTTAAAATTTCTATGCAATCTAACGCTCAATACGGGCAAAAAGATCACCGCTCCGGGCGGCAATAGTAGTCTAAGACACGGCGATCCAGGATAAACGGGTCAACCGCATCCATACGTAAGTAGTCGACGGCATAAGACATCAATTGCAGCGCCTCATATTCGGCCAGGTCTCCGTTGTTTACCAGGAATTCCCCGGCCCGGATCAACACTTCTGCGGGCAGATACCCCAACAACTGGGAGCCGATGATGCCGGCATTCAATTCCACCGCCATATGCCTCACGATTTCGCACAGCAGCGGAAGGGGCATTTCCCGGAAATCGGGTATATTGCACAAGACCCGCACCATCGTGACACGACTGACATCATCAATCACAAAATGGGCATGTTTTAGAAATTTATGCACGGGTCTGCGGGTAAAAGGACGAACCTGTTCCGATTCCAGGCGACGCTGAATATAATCCCAGTCCGGCAATAGTTTTGGTGCAAATTTGAGCAATTCCCGCACTTCATCAATATGTTCCAGATCAAAACAAAAGGCGATGTTCACCTGGTAGAGCCGGGCGCCCATAATAATTGCTCCGCTCCGGTTGGGGTGATCCGGATTGTACAAATCGGGAAGTTGTTCGCGGTTCTCCCAGAGAGCGGGCAGGTTTTTATAGTCGAGTTCACGGAAGGCCCGGATATCCCGCCGCTGGATACTGCGGGCGTTTTCGGCAAAGAAGAAGACCGGCAGTTTTAGGGTTTGGTGAATTTTATCGGCCAGCCGGCGGGCCAGCCGCACCGCCTGGGGCAGCAAGCCGGATTGGAGCGGCACCAGGGAGAGGTGATCGATCACCCCGATCGGCGGCGACTCTCCCTGGAATTTCCCCAAATCGATCTTCGAGACAGCCACCTGAAGCATGTTCAGGGTTGCCTCTAAAACGGTTTCCACCGGGCCGCAGTACAGATAAAAACTTTGATTCAGAAAACGGTTGGGATCCACATTAATCAGGGTGATGGCCGGAGATTGTTCGATAACCCGCGCCAGCGCATCAATCACATGGGGATCGCGTCCTTCGCAGACGGCCACAGAGACCACGATCTCTTCTAATTCCGGTTGGGGAGTGATGTAGAGTGTTTCCATATCCTCAGCATCGTTGGTGGATCGATCGAATCCGGGGCAATTTACCGCGCCAACACACGATTGTAAAGATTTATATACTGGGGAATGATTTTATCGGAGTGGAAATGGGTAATCGCATGTTCCCGGGCGCTTTGACTCAACTTTTTCCTGAGGCCGGGATTATTGATCATTTGCAGAACATACCCGGCCATTTTGGGGATATCGCCCACCGGGGCCAGGTAGCCGGAAACCCCTTCCTGGTTCAGCTCCGGCAATCCCCCTGCGTCGGAGGTAATGCAGGGCAGGCCGCAGCACATCGCTTCCAGGGCCGCCAATCCAAAGCTCTCCGACTGGCTGGGCATCAGGAAGATATCGCCGATGGTTAAAAGGGAATAAATGTCTTCCTGTTTGCCCAGGAAAATCACCTCTTTTTCCATCCCCAATTCACGCACTTTTTGTTCGGCAATCGGGCGGTCGGGGCCGTCGCCGATGAGCACTAAACGCACCGGGCGTTCCCGGCGCACCGCCTGGGCAATATAAATCGTATCCAGCACCCGCTTTACCGGGCGAAAGTTTGAGAGGTGAATCAGCACCGGCTCCCCCCCGGGGGCAAACTTATGCTTAAGCGCCGAACAAACATTATGCAGGGGAGGAATTTCTTTGATAAAATTGTATATCACTTCAATATCGATCCGCGGCTGAAAGGTTTTGATGGTCTCGTTTTTCAGGTATTGTGACACCGCGGTTACCGCATCGCTTTGTTCAATACTATGGCGTGTGATACGCATAAAAGAGGGATCGGCCCCAACCAGGGTAATATCCGTCCCGTGCAGAGTGGTGATGATCTTGAGCGGATGAGAATCCTTGATCATATCCCGGGCGATGTTAGCAGACAAGGCGTGCGGGATGGCATAGTGTACGTGGATCAAATCCAGTTTTTCATACAGGGCAATATCGGCCATTTTTGTAGCCAGGGCCAGGGCGTAGGGCGGATATTCAAACAGCGGGTATTGGGGAACTTTTACTTCGTGGAAGAAAATATTTTCATGCACTTCATTCAGCCGATAAGGGAGCGCATAGGAGATAAAATGAACTTCATACCCTCTCATGGCCAGGTTTTTGCCCAATTCCGTGGCAACAACACCGCTCCCGCCGTAAGTTGGATAACAGGAAATTCCGATTTTCATATTGGCTTAATCACCTCTTGAGCTTCGACAACCTTGTTTTTCCCGGTTTCTTTGGCATGGTAGAGGGCTTTATCGGCGTTTTCGATTAATTCCACTTCATTGATAGCGTCATCCGGGAAGGTGGCGATGCCAATGCTTATGGTAAGTTTACCTTCCGGCTGGATTTCCTGCCGGTAAAACTCAGTATCCTGAACCTTTACGCGAATCCGTTCTGCCAGGGCGGAAGCCCCGTCCTTGTCGGCCCCGGGAAGAATGATAGCAAACTCTTCCCCGCCATACCTTGCCACAATATCGTTATCCCGGACGCTCTGTTTCAAGATAAAACTTACTTTTCTTAAAACTTCGTCGCCGGCGGGGTGTCCCAGGGTGTCGTTGTAGTTTTTGAAATTGTCCACATCGAGGATCAGTAAAGAAACCGGGACATTCTCCCGGCGGGAACGGGCGTATTCTTCTTTGATACGTAAACGGAAAAAACGGTAGTTGTGCAAACCGGTCATGCCGTCGGTATAAGAAAGGGCGCGGATATGTTCATACATCTGGGCGTTGTGCACCGCAATGGTCAGCATATTGGTTAAAATCCCCAACATCTCGATGGAGTCGTCGCTGTAGTCTTCATCCTTAAAGCTGGGCCCCAGGCAGAGCAGGCCCACTACATTATCATTGCGGATCAACGGGGAAACCAGGTCGATTTCATAACCTTTCAGGAAGGGAACAATATCCTTAAATTCCCGGGGAAGCTCCTTTACCCGAAAAGAGTGTTTGATCAATTCCACATAATGGACCAGTTTGTCATGCCGGTAAACCTGCAACTGATCCAATTCCCCGGGCCGGTACCCGCGCGACTCCACCACCTCGAAGAGATCGTTGTCTTGCTCGTTGGCTAACAGCAGCAGCGCATTCCGGGTGGCAAAAATACCCAGAACGTTGATGACGGCCTGGCGCAGCAGTTGCTCAAACTCCAACTGGCCCATTACCCGGTAGCTGACTTCCACCAAATTGTGAAATTCGTACAATTTTTTCTGAAGCTTTTTGTTGGTGCTCATCAAGGTGTGGTTAAGCCGGTTAATCTGCTGATTGGCCTCATTCAACTCGGCGCTTTTGTGCAGGAGACGATCCTGCAGCGTTTTCAGTCGGAGCATATTTTTCAACCGGGCCATCAGTTCTTCAAACTCGAAGGGCTTGGTAATGTAGTCATCCGCCCCGGCTTCCAGCGCCAGCACCATATCGCGGATATCTTTGCGGGCCGTTAACACAATGATGGGCAAATATGAGGATAAATCCAGGTTGCGAATACGCCGGGTGGCGCTGATGCCGTCCAACCCCGGCATCATCAAATCCAGCAACACCAGGTCCGGTTGAAACCGGGTAACTTTTTCCACCGCTTCCTGGCTATCCAGGCAGTTTTCGACAATAAACTTGTGCTTTTTCAGGTACGCAGTAAGCAGACGATGTACCGAAATATCATCATCGACCACCAGTATTTTAGAGGCTCTGTTTTGCAACGGCGCTGTTGGGATCATTAATTACAATCCAAAATTATTTCTACTTTAGTTTCCGGCATCTCGTCTGTAAATTTATCGCCCGTTTGAAAAATTCAGCAATGAACCTGACAGAGTATTCACACAACATGGACAAATCTATAAGAATTAAAATATTACTATCGGGATGTGCGGCGTTAATTTTAGCTTTATTCTCTTGTAGCCAAAGCAGCACCGATCCGGATAACAACGGTTTCAACTTCCCGGACAGCAACTTGAGTTATTCACTTCACATTCGGCCCATTTTTTTAACCGATTGCTCCAGCGGCGGCAACTGCCACCAGACCACCGTCCAGGCCGGGGGATTGGATTTGGAAACCTTAAGTCCCACCTTTATCAGCAACTCTCCCAATGTCATCGTTCCAACCAGCGCCCAGGCCAGCCTGCTCTACCAGCTTCTCTTTGTGGATGTCGGCAATATCCGGCGCATGCCTCTCGACCGCGGGCGATTGGAAGACCCCAAAATAAACGCCATCGGGAAGTGGATCGACGAAGGCGCGAATATCAATTAGCAGCAAATCATCCGGCACACTATTTGTCTACACCGGAACCGCACTTCCTGCGGGCAAAGGGATGTTTCTTGCCGGGAGGTGCAACTCTATTACTGCCGGGGCGTAAAAAGCAGGGCCGTTGCAAGAATCCCCCGGCCGGCAACGTAAAAAAGTGTGCGGTAATGATACAATTTTGAGGCCGGGCCAGGACAACAGCCAAAAAGAGCAGATTAAATTTTTACATCTTTGAACTTTGTTCAAAAACGATTAAATTTTGACCCCAAATTGATGGAAGAACGATGAACTTTTTGCTTCGAATTGCACTCATACCTTTGTTTTTGACCACCCTGCTCCTGCCCCAGACGCTCTCGGAGACCGAGCAATTGGAAGCATGGCTAACCGTGTTCAAGCAACATCGCGGCGATGTGCTCTTCCCGGCGGCCTATAGTTCCCTGCAAAACCGGATCGATTCCCTGAAGCAACGCCCGAAACCCGGCGCAACCAACGGGGAAAGCGGCGCGCCGGAAGCTTACTTTTTCCTCAGCAAGGAACTCCTGGAATGGATTGATACAGCCCAATACACCTCGGAGATGCTCAACCCGCTCCTGTCCCTGCGCGCCCGGGTGGCCACAATGGGCGCTGAGGACTACGCCTCTTCCTTGTTTTTTGCTGCGGACAAGAAACTTCAACAAGCCGCAAAGGCCTACCGAAACGATAAATCCAATCACGCCCGGCAGTTGGCCGCCGA
This sequence comes from Calditrichota bacterium, assembly GCA_024275555.1. Classification (GTDB taxonomy): domain Bacteria; phylum Calditrichota; class Calditrichia; order RBG-13-44-9; family J075; genus JAJRYW01. The sequence goes on from JAJRYW010000600.1 coordinate 18,689, forward strand.
AGCCAGGGAGCTTTACCAGAAAGCCGAATTTGCCTGCATCCGCAACAACCTCCTGGGAGAAATGCGGATTTTGATCCAGGAAAGCCTCAACAAACAAGCCGATAAACTCGCTCCACAAACCTTGCGCAAAGTGCAAGCGCTTTTAGCCGATGTGGAATCAATGGTCAAAAGTCAACGCTACTACAGCGAGACGCTTTCCCAAAAAACCCAGGAATTGATGAGGGAAGCTAATCATCTCTATCAATTGGTGCAAACCCTGCAGCCGATTTACCAGTCGCCGGACGCCGGGGAAGCGTTCTTGTTGAAAATGGAGCGGGAATTTAAATTACTTGCCGAGCAAGTGGAAGATTCCGCCATGCGCCGGGCGGTGGGGTTCCAGAATTTACTGAACGCCCTGAAAGATAAACTGGCCGAACTGAGTTCCGAGAACCGGCGATTACTATCCCGCAACCAATTGCTGGAATCCGAGAAGCAAGATTTGGAGAAAGCGCTGCTGCGCTTCCAATACGGGAATTTTGACGTACAACAATCTCTACTGGGGCAAAAAATTGAGCGGGTGCGCAGATTAATGGGAGAGGACCGGGTGGAAGAACAAGGGAGTTTCCTGGTGATTTACCTGGATTCCCTGGATCAGCTTTTCGATACGGACTCGCAGCTGAAGCCAATCAATAATGAGAAGAGACTAACGGTATTAACGGAAGCCCTGAGCGAGTTTGCCGAGAACCCCATCTACCTGCGCTACATCAAGTATTCCTACGACAACCTGGCCTTCACCAACACCATCGCGACCCAACGGGTTGAATCGCTGAAAACCCACATCCGGTCTTATCCGGCCTTTCAGGAGAACAGTCAACTGTTCACGGCGGCCTTTGTTTATGAACCTGAGCAGCCGCAAGATTTGGACCGCGACTACCTGGAAATACGGATTGACCTGAAAGCCTACCTGAGCGCCCGGGACAAACACGGCGCCACTACTCCCCAACACCGTAAAAGCTCTACAGAATAAAACTCCCCCGGCTCCTATCCCATTAAATAAAATGCATTTTGATAGTGGCGGATTTGATAGCGCTCCGGCGATCCTTCCACCACAATCACATCAAAGCGGAAGTTATCCGGCAACTCCGGATGCGCCTCGATAAAGCAACCGGCCACCTTGTAAAGTTGCCGCTGTTTGGCGGGGGTAACCCGCTCTTCCGGCAACCCGTAATCGCTGACCTTTCCGGCCTTCACTTCCACAAAAACAATCGTTCCGGCCTTTCGGGCAATAATATCAATCTCGCCCCGCTCCGCCCGATAGTTGCGCTGAAGAATTTCAAAGCCGGATTTTTTCAGGAATGAGGCCGCTACAGTTTCGCCCCAATGGCCGGTTTTTTGTCGGGAATCGCTCATGAGAGATTGTTCAGGGCAAAGTGTTTGTTTACGATGTTTGCAGGTGATAGGCCTTGAGGGTGTTCTTCAGCAGCATGGCAATGGTCATGGGTCCCACGCCGCCGGGAACCGGGGTAATATACGAGGCAACTTGCGAGGCTTCTTCAAAATGCACATCGCCGACCAGCCGGTATCCTTTGGGCGTGTCCGCCTCGACGCGGTTAATCCCCACATCGACGACCACCGCCCCGGGCTTGATCATATCACCCTTGAGATATTCCGGCCGGCCGATGGCCCCGATCAGGATGTCCGCCTGGCGGGTGTAGTAGCCCAGGTCGCCCGCGGCTGAGTGTACCACGGTGACAATGGCGTTGGCATGGGCCTGTTTCTGCATCATCATGGCCGCCAGCGGTTTCCCGACGATGTTGCTCCGCCCCACCACCACCACGTGCTTACCGCTGGTTTCGATTTCATAGCGGCGCAGCAATTCCATAATCCCGGCGGGAGTGGCCGGCAGAAACACCGGCATCCCGATCAGCAATCGCCCCACATTAAAGGGATGGAAACAGTCCACATCCTTTTCCGGGGCCACTGCCTCAATCACTTTCCGGGCGTCGATATGCCCGGGCAGGGGCAACTGCACCAGCAGGCCGTGGTAACAGTCATCTTGATTCAATTGCTCAATCTCGGCCAACAGTTTTTCCTGGGAAATTTCGGCGGGAAAGAGACGGGTAATGGATTCGATCCCGGCCTTTTGGCAGGCTTTGCCTTTATTACGCACGTAGACTTGCGAGGCGGGATCGTCCCCCACTAAAATAACTGCTAAGCCGGGCCGGGGGCTGCCGGAAGGTAAAGCGGCGACTTCTTCGGCCACTTCTTCGCGAATTCGCTCAGGCGAAGCTTATAATACGGTTGGGTCCATATTACCTTGTAGGGCAACCTTATCCCCCACGCGTTGACGTGCCAGACCGATATCGATAGTCCAATCTAGGCCCAGCGCATCTGCACCACTTAAGGCCTGATCTTCTAACCACTGACAC
>JAJRYW010000601.1 GCA_024275555.1 Calditrichota bacterium
CCTGAGCTTGCCTGCTACTTTGGGGTTGAAGGAGGGTGGGGGCGCCTAAGCCCCCTGAGCTCGTCGAAGGGGGGCGTTGCGCCACAGTCAGTCGTTTCGACGGGCCCAACGACCTTACATCCCAACCCCTGAGCTTGCCTGCTACTTTGGGGTTGAAGGAGGGTGGGGGCGCCTAAGCCCCCTGAGCTCGTCGAAGGGGGGCGTTGCGCCACAGTCAGTCGTTTCGACGGGCTCAACAACCTTACATCCCCCCCCTGAGTTAGCCTGCTCCTTACGAGTGCTACAAAAGCAATGGCAATACACAAGGCACTCTCTCCGGTTCACTCAATTTCCCTTGATAAATTCCTCCGCAACCATTACCTTTTCACGAATATCCATCACGAATTCTAAGCCCGAATCCCAGAAGCATAAGATAGATTAAACAATTTCGTTCGTTTACCTTCACCCATCCGGCTATGTGGAAATTTTGTCTGCTATTGATTATTCTTGCCGCCGTTTTGGCCCTGTCTACCTCACAGCAGGACGCCGGATTTTTGCTTCCGGTAGCAGTAACGGATCGCAGCCGGCTCGGCGCCATCGAACTGACCCCCATCGGCGCGTTTGGGCTGAAGCGCAAAGCCAGACCGGGGATTCCGGCCCATTTGCATACCGGGGTGGATATTCGACGGCCGACCCGGAATTATTTTGCTGAACCCATTTTCCCGCTGGCCGCGGGGCAAGTCATCAGTATGCGGGATAACGGGCCGTACGCCCAACTGATTATCGAGCACACGCCGGAAGAGGGGCGGCGGTTATGGACGGTGTACGAACACACCGCCGGTATCCGGAATTCCACCGGCGACCCGGTAAATCCGCACCAGCCTATGGCCCGGTTTATGCACCGGGAAGAACTCAATCGCTACGGCCGGCAATTCGACCATTTTCATTTCGAAATTCTGAAAACGCCCCCCCGTCCTGTACCGCCGGACAACAAGTTGCCCTTCCGGTTTTTTGCCGGTTACAGGCTGCTGTGCTATACGCCCCCAGGTTTGCGGAAACATTATTTCGATCCGCTGGAATTTCTGGACCATCATCTTCAATAAATCCGGATAGAGGAGCATCCCATGAAAAAATTCGCCTCCATTTCAGTTCTGACCGCAATACTGGCCCTGCTGTTATTCTCCTGCGGCTCCAAAGAGACCCAGCCGCAGCAGGAAGAGCAGGCGGATGTTCAGGAAACACAGTTTGCGGAGGAGGAGAGCAATCTCTACGCCGCGGAACCGGCAGAGACGGCCGGGTCGCTGAAGATCATCTCCCACGGGCCCATCGGGGAGGCGCGGGGGCAGGTGCAGATAAAAATCAGCTTCGCAACACCGTTGACTCCCCTGACCACCCTGGGCGACTCCGCCCGGGATAAAATTCTGGCGCACTTTAAGCTGGAACCGAAAGTAGCGGGCACGTTCCGGCTGCTGGGCGCCTCCACGGTGGTCTTCCAGCCGGAGCACAGCCTGCCCATGGCTACGGAGTACACCGTAACGGTGGCCAAAGGATTAAAAGATATTGAGGGGAATGAGCTGACCGAAGACTTTTCCTGGTCGTTTACCACACCGCTGCCCAAAATCAACATCTATCCCCTCAGCGGCAGCGATCATGTCAACATCGAAAAACCGATTCAGATCAACAGCAGCGTTGCCCTGGATATCGAATCATTGAAAAGTCACATCGAATTTGTGGAGACTATCTCCCAGGCGCCGGTGAATTATGTGTTCTATGAAAGCGACCGCAATCCCCGCGAGGGAGAGGACATGGGCATGTACCGGGTGCGCTACACCTATTACCTGGAGCCACAGCCGGCGCTAAAGAAAAACACCAAGTACACGGTGCGGATTCAATCCGGGGTAATGCCCCGGCGGGGGAACCTCCCCACGCCGCAGGTGTTTTCTTCCACCTTCACCACTTTCCCGCCGTTCCGTTTTCTCACCAGCGAGTTTTGCGATTATTGCGGCAATTACCTGACCACGATTCCCAACCTGCTCTTTAGCAACCCACCGGATTTCGAGAACCTAAAGGGCTATCTTTCCATTGAACCGGAAACCTCCGAATGGCCCTTTTTAGGATACGGATGCCAGCAATACAGCCTGCGCCTGCACGACGGCCTGCTGGAGCCCAACACCACCTACACGGTTACCCTGAAGCCGGGGCTGTTGGACGCCTATGGGCAGGAACTGGAAAACCCCCAGGACGTCAGCTTTACCACGGGCGGCCGCACCCCCAAGATGTGGGGGCCGGAAGGCTACCAGATCATCACCCCCAACATTGAGCCGACGCTGGCAGTTAAAACGGTAAATATAGATCGCGTCTTCTATCGGCTGGCTGCCCTGAAGCCGGAAGATGTGCTGGTGCGGGAGCAACTGTCTTATTATTATTCCATCAACAAGTTGATGTCCTTCCTCCAACTTGATGAGGAGCAGGAAACGCTGACGCTCGACGAACGCGACCGGGGCGCTACTGCTTTTGATCTGCGCCCCCTGCTGCGGGGCGACAACTACGGCGTGGTTGCCTACTCTTTCCGTTCACCCAAGGCGCCTTGTTTTGATAAACCCATCATATTTAACGGATTGCTGCTGCGCACCAACCTGGGCATCTTCACCCAGTTTCATCCCACCGGCGGGGTGATCAAACTAAACCGGCTGACCGACGGCGAGCCGGTTGCCGGGGTAAAAATCAAAATTTACCGGGAAGATGATCTGCCCGCGCTGGCAAAAATCTGGGATTTGATCACCAACCGAATCGGCATAAAGCCTTCTCCCTGTTTCGAGGGCGTTACCGACAGCAGCGGGCTGTTGCTGCTTTCCGGCGAGGCCATGGCCAGGTGCACCAAACGGCGCATCTCCAACAAAGTGCTCAACGAGCTGTTCGCCCCGGAAGCCGATCCGGATGACATCCTCTACGACCAGGAACGCTTTGGCTTTGCCGAGCCCCCGCGGCTGCTCATCGCGGCGGAGAAGGGAGACGACTGGACCTTTCTGCAAACCCGGCCGGGCGGCAACCCGCCCATCTACCGCTTTGGGGTGATGAGCGCCTGGGAAGCCGGCCGCCCCCTCCCCCGCGGGACGATCTTCTCCGAACACTATCTTTATCGCCCCGGCGATACGGTGAGGTTAAAAGGTCTCTCCCGCTACCTGCTCTACGGAAAACTGTATTCCGGTAAAGACATGGAATACACCATCAAACTGCGCGATCCGCAAGGAGCGCAAAAAACCATCGGCAAGGTGCAGGTCAACGAATTTGGCACTTTTCACATCGAGATTCCCACCAGGGTGGGACAGAGCCTGGGAACTTACGAGATCATTGCCGAAACGCCGGTGTATGGGAACCGTATTTACGGGGAATTCCGGCTGGCCGAGTTTCGGGTTCCGGAGTTCAAGGTGTCGATGGAAATCGATAAAAAGATCGTTCTGCCCAACCAGCCGCTGGATATCTCCTGGCAAGGGGATTACTATTTTGGCGCCCCGATGGCCAACGCCTCCTCGTCGCTCAATATCACCCGCCGCCGCACAAACTACCGGCCGCCGGGCTGGGAAGCGTTTTCTTTCGGCATCCCTCAATATCTTGAGGAACAAAGAGTGTCGCTTTACGGGCAATATCTGAGGGAAACCATCCCCCTTACCCAAAGCGGCCACGGGGAAAAGACCATCATCTTAAACCGCAGCGATGTACCCTATCCCATGATCTATCTCTGTGATGTGGAAGTGGAGGATGTCTCCCGGCAAACCGTCTCGGCCAGCAAGCGATTCATCGCATTGCCCGATCACCGCCTGGTCGGCCTGAAACTGTCCAACCGGATTGCCGCTAAGGAAGACCCGGCGACCGTTGAAGTAATCGTCTCCGATCCCGACGGAAAGCCCTTGCCCGGTGTACCGGTGACGGTAAAACTGATCCGCAAGGAATACCATTCTGTGAAAACCAAGACCCCGGACGGCCGCTTCAAGTATGAACACAACCTGGTCAAGGAGGTGGTGGATAGCCGCAATATCCAATCTGCTGCTGCGCCGGCAACGGTGGAGTTTATTCCCGACAAAGCCGGTTCGTACTTCATCCTGGCCGAGCTGACCCAAAAGCCCAAAAGCGGCGCCGCTGCTGCGACCTCCCTGTGGGTTTCCGGCGAGGATTACACGCCCTGGGAAGACACTGGCGAGGATAAGCTGGAAATCATCCTGGATAAAAAAGAGTACCAGGTGGGTGATGAAGCGGTTGCGTTTATCAAATCGCCTTTCCCGGAAGCGGAGTTGTTTCTGACCGTCAGTCGGGAAAAAATCTTTCTGCGGGAAACCCTGCGGATTAAGGGAAGCGCCTACAGCTACCGCTTCCGCATCACCGAGGAGATGCTTCCCAACGCCTACATGGGGGCGGCGCTGTTCCGCCTGGGCGATCCCATCGTTCCGGTGGAAGAAGAACTCGGCAAACACATGGAAAAGATCGGTTTTGCCCCCTTTAAAGTGGACCTCACGCCCAAGTACCTGCATGTGGATGTCAAACCGGCGCGCCGCAAAGCCCGCCCCGCCGAGGAGGTGGAGGTCAGCATCCGGGTAAACCGCGCCGATCAGCAGGGGCATCGAAGCGAGTTAACCGTCATGGTGGTGGACGATGCGGTGCTCTCCCTGACCGGCTACCGCCCGCCCGATCTGGTCAAGATTGTTTATGAGCAACGGGGGCTCTCCGCGCGGGTCAACGACAACCGCCCCTTTGTGATTGCCGCCGAAGAACTGCTCCAGAAAGGCGGCGGTTACGGCGGCGGGACGATGGGCGGTTTAACCGGGCCGCGGGTGCGCAAGGAATTCGTCAAAGTAGCCTACTACAATCCCGGCTTAATCACCGATGAGGCCGGAAGCGCCCGGTTCACCCTTAAACTTCCCGACAACCTGACTGCCTGGCGGATCATGGTCGTGGCCGTGGGGGAGGATGATTTGTTCGGTTATGGCGACCAGCAGCTGGTGGTCAGCCAGCCCTTCCTGCTCCGGCCGGTGCTGCCCCGTTTCGGGCGGCTGGGCGATCAGTTCTTCTCCGGCGTGGCGGTCACCAACCTGACCGAAGGCCCCGGAAGGGCAACCGTACAGACAGAGGTTTCCGGCCAGGCGGTTGCTTTGCAGGACGCCCCGGCCGCGCAGCAGATAAAAATCAAAGCGGGCCAATCAAAGACGGTGCTGTTTCCTTTTGCCGCCCAAAGCGCCGGCGCGGTGGATCTGAAATTTACCGCCCGCTTCGAGGGAACCTATGACGGGCAGGCTATTTCCGAGGCGGACGCCCTGCAAATTCCCTTGAACATCCAAAACCTGCTGCCCACGGAAACGGTGGTAGCGGTGGGAGAAACCAAAGATCAATTCCTCCAAAAACTCAAGGTGGATGATTCCATCCGCAAGGATACCGGCGGGTTGCAGATCACCCTATCCGGCACGGCGTTAACGGATATCGGCGAGGGCGCCAAATACCTGGTCAACTATCCCTACGGCTGCCTGGAGCAGACTGTCAGCCGCCTGCTGGCGCTGATGCAGTTGAAATTCCTCTCGGAGCGCTATGATTTCAGCCTGGAAGCGGTCAAGCCGGTCGATAAGGTGATCGAGGCCAATCTGCGCAAGGTGCTGCTTCTGCAGAACAGCGACGGGGGATTCAAATTCTGGCCCAACAGTCAACGCTCCGATTGCTATCTTTCTCCGTACGTCGCCTACCTGTTCAAACGCGGGCGGGAATTCGGCTACCAGATTCCCGACGATGCGCTCAAAAAGCTCATCGACTATATGGATAAGACGCTCCGGAGTCCCTGCTATCCCCTCTCCGGCTGGAAGTCCATCGCAGAATACCGCATCCGTATTTTGATAGGCCTGCACTACCTGGGGCGCAAAGACGAGACTTATTTTGAAGAGTACTATAACCGCCGCAATGATTTGAGTTATAGCGCCCAGATGGAGCTGGCCTACCTGCTCTTTCAATCGCCCGATTGGAAGAATGAAGCGCGGCAGATGCTGGAAGAGATTCAGAACGGATTATTCATCACCGCGCAGACAGCGCACTTTGAGACGCCCCGGGAACTGCCGCCTTCCTGGTCCTACCTGGACTCGCCGGTTATTTCCACGGCTGAGGCCATCAAACTTTACCTGGAGATGGCGCCGAAAAGCCCGCTGATTGGCAAATTTGCCCGTTATATCCTGAAAGCGCGCAAGAACGGCCGCTGGAAAAATACTTACGAGAACGCCAAAGCCATCGACGGGCTGGTGGAGATTTCCCTGAAACGGGAAGCCGAAGCGCCGGATTACACCGCACAGGTGCTCCTGGCCGGCAAACAGGTGCTGGAACATCTCTTTAAAGGCTACCGGTATCAACCGTATGAGAAGTTTATACCCATGTCGGAACTGCCGGCCGGCTTAAACGATGTGCTGATTTCCAAGGAGGGGCAGGGGCGTCTCTATTACACGCTTTCCTACGCTTACCGCCTGAAAGGGCCGCAACCGGCCCGCAAGGAAGGGTTTTCCATCAAGCGCACGCTCAGACGAAAAGAGAGCGGGGATGTGCTGGTCACGTTTGAAAACCAGACCCCTGCGCCGGTTAAGATAAAGGCCGGGGAAGTGTTAGAGGTGGAATTGGAGTATTCCGCGCCCCAAACCGGCTACCACCTGGTCATCGACGACCCCATTCCGGCCGGGTTAGAGGCCATCGACGCCTCGCTGAAAACCACCTCGGCGCGCTACGAGTCCCCGCGTCAGCGGCGGGTAACCCGGGGAGGCTACGGGAGGAATCCTGTCAACCATACCGAGTTGAGAGACGACCGGGTGATGCTCTTTGCCGATGAAGTGCGCCCGGGGATTTATCAGTACCGCTATCTGCTGCGCGCCACTACCCCGGGGATGTTTTTCTGGCCCGGCGCACGCATTTCTTTAATGTATGAGCCGGAGCAGTTCGGAACCTGCGCGGAGGGATTTGTGAGGGTGGAAAAATGAGAGCGGTAAATTTCTACAAACATGGCACCGCGATGCGGTTTTAATTGGTGACGAAATGGGAAATATGCCCATGAATATCATACGCAAAAACATTTGGTGGTCTTTCCTGCTGTGCGTCATTGCTCTTGCGGGGATATTCCGCTTCTCCCCCTACCTTTTTCCGATCAGCAAAGCCGACATTGCCCGGGAGCGCTTCCATTCGGTAAAATTTTACGACCGCCATGGGAACCTGTTGCAGGAAGTGCTCTCCCAGGATGCCTTCCGCTCGCTGCATGTGGATCTCGGGCAGGTGTCGCCCTATTTTCTGGAGGCGATCATCGCCGCCGAGGATAAGAACTTCTACCGCCATAGCGGGGTGGATTATGCCGCGGTGCTGCGGGCGCTCTGGCAGAACCTGCGCTCCGGGGAAGTGGTTTCCGGCGCTTCCACCATCACACTGCAATTGGCGCGGCTGCTGGAACCGGCGCAGCGCACCCTGCCGAACAAGCTGAGAGAAACCTACCGGGCCTTCCGCCTGGAAGCCGGGATGGATAAAGAGGCCCTGCTGGAAGAATACCTCAACCGCCTGCCGATGGGGGGCAATCTCTACGGGGTGGAAAGCGCCTCGCGCGCCTACTTCGGCGTGCCGGCTTCAGAACTAACCCTGGCCCAGGCCGCCCTGCTGGCCTCGATCCCCAACTCCCCCAACCGCTTCAATCCCTACCACGGTTTGGCAGAGCTAAAAAAACGCCAGGGAAAGGTTCTGGAACAAATGGCGGTGCTGGGGATGATCCCGGCCGGCCGGGTAAAAAGGGTGCTGAAAGAAGATGTCCTGCTCAAACCGCCCAGCGCTTCCTTCCTGGCCCCGCACCTGGTTTTTCAACTGATGGAGACGCTGCCTGCGGACGCCCAATCGGTGAACACCACGATTGACATCCAGCTGCAAAAGATGGTGCAGGAGCAAATTAAGCGGGTGCTGGGACAATTGAAGCCATACCACGTCAGCAATGCCGCGGCAATTTTGGTGAACAACCACAGCGGCGAGGTGCTGGCCTATGTCGGTTCTGCGGATTACTTCGACGCCGGCATCCAGGGGCAGAACGACGGCGTTCGCGCGTTGCGTCAGCCCGGCTCGGCGCTGAAGCCGTTCATGTACCTGCTGGCCATGGAACAGGGCTTCAACCCGGCTTCGCTGCTTTCCGACATCCCCACCCACTACCGGATGCTAACCGGCATCTACAGTCCCCAAAATTACTCCGAGGATTTCCACGGGCCGGTACGGTTGCGGGAGGCCCTGGCAAATTCCCTGAACGTTCCGGCGGTGCGGGTGTTAGCTAAAATCGGGATAGACGCTTTTCTGGAACGCCTGCGGGAATACGGATTCCACTCCCTGGATAAAGATGCAGAACATTACGGGGTGGGCCTGGTCCTGGGCAATGGCGAAGTCACTTTGTATGAACTGACCCGGGCCTACCTGGCCCAGGCGCGCCGGGGAAATTTTCTCCCATTGCGGGAGACGCTCTCGGTCAACGGAAAAGAATCCCGGCCGGGCCTCGCTGCCAAAACCATCTCCACACCGGCGCTCAACTATCTCATCGCCGATATCCTCAGCGACCATTTTGCCCGTGCGGCAGAGTTCGGGTTTAATTCCGTGCTGAATCTTCCCTTCCCGTGCAGCGTAAAGACCGGCACCTCATTCCGTTTCTGCGACAATTGGACAGTGGGGTTTACGCAAGATTACACCCTGGGCGTTTGGGTAGGCAACTTCGACCATACCCCCATGCTGAAGGTTTCCGGAGTTGCCGGCGCCGGCCCGATCTTCGCCAACATTATGATGATGCTCTACCGCGACAAAGAATACCCGGAGAAACCGTCCCAACCCGAGGGATTGGCGCCGGTGCAAATTTGCCCCTTCTCCGGAAAGAAAACCGGGGAGTTTTGCCCTACCCTGGTTGAGGAACTTATTCCCGAACGAGACCTCCCCGCCTTCCAATCCAACCCCTGTGATATGCACCTGCACGCCGGAGAGCAGATTGCCCCGGTCGTTCCCGCCAAATACCTCGCCTGGTCGGAGAAGATGGGTATGGATTCCCGCACAATCCACCCTCAAAATACGCCGGTCTTTGAAATTGTGAATCCCAAAGACGGCTCGGTGTACTACCGACTGTCCACCTTGCAATTGGATTACCAATCGATTCGCTTCCAACTCAACTTTTCAGAAACCGATCAGCCGGTGAACTGGTTTTTAAACGGCAAGCCCCTGCGCAGCACCGAAAAAGATCATACTTTTCTCTGGCCGCTACAGCCGGGGAAATTTGTACTCGAGGCAGTTTCCGGGAAAGATAAGGGTTTACGCAGTAGAGTGAAGTTTGAGGTAAAATAAGGATGAGGAAGATTCCATTCCGGGAGCAAGACGTTTGCAACGATTGAGTCATGAATGTCGGGATCACGTTCAGTGAAAAATCCTCCCCCGGGGATATCGTCGACTCCGATATTATCCCGGGGTTATCCGGCAACGGCGCTTCGCCCCTCCCCTGCCCTCTCAAATAATTTCGGATTGATTTATTTAGTACTCTCTGCCAACCAATAAAGACCTTATATTCAAAGTTAGATAAAAATCCGAAGAACCTCTTAAGTATTTCAGAAGACTCCCGGGGTTCTTTCGGCTGGTTATTCAACCCGCTACACACCCCCGGACTTTCAGAAAAGGTGGATCAGAAGCGCATGATTGGCAGGACCATATTGCATTATAAATCATAGAAAAACTTGGCGAAGGCGGCATGGGTGTAGTCTACAAAGCCAGGGACACCCGCCTTAAGCGCGAGGTGGCGATCAAATTCCTGCCCCGGGAGATTGCCGCCGTCGAGGAGGATCGCGCCCGCTTCAAAATCGAGGCGCAGGCGGCCGCCGCATTGAACCACCCCAACATCGCCACCATACACGCCATCGAAGAAGTCGATGAGGAGATATTCATCGTCATGGAATACATCGAGGGCCGGGAATTGCGGGAGATCGTTCAATCCGAAATCCCCAATCTGCAATCCGCAATCGACATCGCCATCCAAATCGCCGAAGGCTTGCAAGCCGCCCACGCCAAAGGGATTGTGCACCGCGATATCAAATCCGGAAATATCATGATGACCACAGAGGGCCAGGTGAAGATCATGGATTTCGGGCTGGCCAAGATCGGCGCCGGGGCGCAATTGACCAAAGATCATTCCACCCTGGGCACCGCGGCCTACATGTCGCCGGAGCAATCGCGCGGCGAGGAGGTTGACCGGCGCACCGACATCTGGTCCTTCGGGGTGATTCTGTATGAAATGCTGACCGGCGCCCTGCCCTTCAAGGGGGATTACGAGCAGGCCGTGATTTATGCGATTTTGAATGAAGAGCCGGAAGCCCTTTCCGTTTTGCGCCCCGGTACACCGAATTCCCTGCAGCGGGTGGTGAAGACGGCCTTGGCTAAATCAGCCGACCAGCGCTACCAGGAAATGGCCGCGCTACTTCAATACTTAA
>JAJRYW010000602.1 GCA_024275555.1 Calditrichota bacterium
ACTCATGGTCTTCGAGGTGGTGATCACATAGAAAGGCGGAAGAACCTCCCAGGTTTTGTAACGGGTCTCTTCTATCAGGGCAATCTGATAACGGTTATCTCAGGAATTATTCCGTAACCGGTCGATAGTATAATCAACTTGGTCTGATCCCCCAACATGAAACACATCCCGGCTTGCGGAAATATTGGAAAAGTCTCAAATTCACTGTATATTAATGACGGCGTTCAACCAGGGCGGCGGCTGTATACCGGAACCTGGACTGTTTTTGCTTTCCCCTTTTTTGTTTTATCATGAATCCTTTTGCTGTATCAATTCGTAGTGGTGTATGTTTTAGAACCACATAAACAGAAGCTTACACAACAGTACAGGAGGATTGACATGTTTATCAGAGCAACCGTTTTAGTTTTTTTACTTTTCGGTTTCACGAGTCTTTTCGCCCAAATTCCATCCAACATTTCCCAAATTCGTGAGCAGATCCGCCAGTTTGAGAAAGAGCGTTTCCTCAACCAGCAGCAGAAATGGGACAAAGTTCTCACCCCCAATCAAAATGATTACGAGGTGCAATCGTACCATCTGCGTTTTGATATTTACCCGGACACGCACTTGTTGGTCGGTGATGTCACGATTTCCGGCGTCAGTCGGGTAAACGGGTTGGATCATCTGGAGGTGGACCTTTACGACAACATGACCGTCGACTCCGTTTTGCAGAATGGCGCGCCCCTGACCTTCAGCCACAGCAACGACCTGATCAACATTACCTTGCCAACGCCGATCAGCCAGAATGAATCGTTTGCAGTGGAGATTTTTTACCGGGGCAATCCCCAGAGCGGCGGGTTGGGCACCTGGGGTTGGGATCAGCACCAGGGCGCCCCGATTATCTGGACGCTGAGCGAACCCTACGGCGCGCCGGCCTGGTGGCCCTGTAAAGACAGCCCGGCGGATAAGGCCGATTCCGTCTTCCTGGAGGTCACCGTTCCCAACAACTTAGTGGTAGCATCCAATGGACTGCTGACCGGGGTAGCGCCCGCAGGCAACAATCGCGACACCTATTTCTGGGAAACCCGCTACCCCATCAGCACCTACCTGGTCTCCCTGGCCATCTCCAACTACGCCCAGTTCTCCGACACTTATATTTCTCCCCTTTCCGGCGATACCATGGGACTTTCCTTTTACGTCTATCCGGAGCATTTAGCCGCCGCCCAGGAGGATTTTAACGTGACGACCGCCATGATCGCCGCTTTTGCCAATCGTTTCGGCGAATATCCCTTTCTGAATGAAAAATACGGCATGGCCATCTTCCCCTGGGGCGGGGCCATGGAACACCAGACCATGACCTCTTACGGGGCCGCCCTGATCACCGGCAACCATACCTTCGACTGGATCAACGCGCACGAGCTTTCCCACCAGTGGTTCGGGGATATGATTACCCTGCGAAGCTGGCATCACATCTGGCTGAACGAAGGATTTGCCTCCTATTCGGAAGCCCTGTGGGCCGAGGAGAACGGCGGCGCCAGCGCCTATCACAACTACATGGCTTCCCAGGACCCCGGTTTCTTTTCCGGAACCGTCTTCGTTCAAGATACGACAAACATGGGTGAACTATTCGGCAGAACCGTGTATGATAAAGGCTCCTGGGTGCTGCACATGCTGCGCGGCGTGCTGGGGGATTCCCTCTTTTTTGCCTCCCTGAACAGTTATGCCTCGGACTCTGCTTTCGTTTACGGCAATGCGGTTACGGAAGATTTCCGGGATGTCTGCGAATCCGTCTCCGGGATGGACTTGGACTGGTTCTTTGATCAGTGGGTGTATAACAGCGGCAGACCCTTCTATCTCTATTCCTGGACCACCACCTCTGCCCCGCCCTATCAAACAACTTTAAATATTCAGCAGCAGAACAGCACCCCTTTCAAAATGCCCCTGCAAATCCGCTTAACCGCCCTGGGCCTGGACACCACCATCACAGTTTGGGACAGCCTGCTGACCCAACAATTTAATTTTGTCACTGATGAGCAGCCCATCAACCTGCAAGTTGATCCCGATAATTGGGTTTTGAAAAACCTAACCCAGGGGCAGGTCTACACCATCGGCGGGGCCGTAATCAACCTGTCCGACTCAAGCGGGCTGCCCTTTGCGGATGTTTACTGGGAAGGCCCCTACGACAGCGCCAGCGGCTTTCCCCAGGGGTCCGGCATCGAAACCACCGGGCAATCGGGCGAGTTTCAGCTATCGCTCATCCCGGGCGATTACGCCTTGCGGGCCTCCAAGGTCAATTATCTTTCCAGCTCTTTCCATTTCCTCCGTGTCGAGAATAATATGAGCGGGCTGATTTTATCCCTCTCCCAACCGGTTGGGGAAACGGATATTGATTCGATTTCCATTTCTTTGGCCAACAACCAGGTTGTGGACACCACGGTGACCGTTGCCAATATTGGCAGCGGGGCCCTGCTGATACAGGCGGTGGAGGGAATTACCGGAACTGCAGCATCTTCCCTCCTCGCGGGAAACCCGCTTCAGCAACAGATACCGCTGTCTGCCCTGGAAAAAACAACACCTCCGGCCGATGGGGTGATGGTCGATCCGGTCGACTCCCTGTGGCAGCACCTCCACCACGACGCCCGGGAAAACCCCGCCAATCCCTATGATATGAACAACACCTACATCCAGCAAAATAACAACCTGGTTTACTTTAAATTTACCACCTATGCCCCGCTAAGCTCGTTCAACGATCTGAGGTTCAACATCTTTTTGGATACGGACAATGATCCGCTTACCGGCTTGCCGGCCTTTGATCTCGGCGTGGATTATTTAATTGCCATCGGTGATTTTGGCGGCGGCTATTTCGGATACCTGCTGGTTTGGAATTCCTCTACCGGCAATTTCGATTTTGTCGCCCCGGTGGATTACTTTCTCCCGGCTCCGCAGCAGCAATCCCTCACCGTGGGCGTAAACAGCAACCTGATTAACCAACCGGAATACCTGGCGCTGATGATGAGTTCCTTCCAGTTGAACGACCTGGTTAACACGGTGGATTACATTCCTTCCAGCAACCTGGGGCACTTAACGGCAACATTCACAGGTATACCGTGGCTCTCCGTCTCCCCCTTGTTTGATATTGCCGATGCCGACAGCAACGGGGCGTTTGCCCTGTCCATTGCGCCGCAGAATTTGCCCCCGGGCGTTTACCAATCGGGAATCACCTTCTACACTTCCCATGCCAACGGGATGCAGCCAATCCACCTGCCCATCCGGCTGGATTACCTGACCGGAATTGCCGATACGCCTGATCTTCTCCCGAACGCTTTCGAGGTCAGTCAGAACTATCCCAACCCTTTCAACCCCTCAACCCAAATTCGCTACGGGTTGCCCCGGCCGGCCCAGGTAACCATCGAGATATTCAACATCCTGGGGCAGCGGGTCTACTTCCACAAAACCGCGCTGTTGTCCGCCGGATATCACACCTTTACCTGGAACGGCCGCACTTCCGACGGGCAGCTCCTGGGAAGCGGAGTCTATTTCTATAAAGTCAGCAATGGCAAGCAGGCGGATACCCGCAAGATGGTGCTGATCCGCTGAGAAATGACGTAAGAAATGATGTAAACAAAGAGACGCCCCGGCCGGGGCGTCTCTTTGTTTATTACGTGCTACTAAGTTGTGCGTAGTTGTGCGTAGAAGAAGGAACTCCGCTTAGCGGTTCAGGCTCATTTTCTTCACCTGAGTCTGATTGCCGACTTTCAGTTCGTAGAAATAGAGGCCGCTGGGCAGGGTCGCGCCGTCAAATTGAACCTGATAAACACCGGCGGTTCTGAATTCATTCACCACTTCTGCAACCTTCTGGCCGATGACGTTGTAAACCGTCAGCCGCACATGAGCATTTTCCAGCAGGGAGAATTCAATAGTGGTGCTGGGGTTAAAGGGGTTGGGATAGTTCTGCTTCAGCGTGAACTGAACCGGGGTTTCTCCTGCCAGGGGATCGAGTCCCAGCGGGCTGTTCGAGCCGGTCAGAATTACATAGCTGCTGACATTTTCATCCAGAACCGTAATGGTATTATTGGCCGGATCGATCACAGCGTTATTCAGCGGCGCCCAGCGGTTGGTTTGGGCGTCCCAATATTTGGCCGTAATCGAATTTTCATCAATGTTAAATCCCTGAATCTGCACATCGGTGTAATGCAATTGATAACCGACCTGGTTGGCAAACTGCATGTGTCCGCCCATACCGCCTTGCCGGAGATAGTCGTTGCCATTGGCGTCCAGCAGTTCAATCGAATAAGCGGCAAAGATATTTTCATTCTGGGCGTCCGGTACATTTTCCGGGAAGATTTCATCCATATCGCAATAGAGGCTTTCCGGCATCATCATTCCGCCGCCGTGCCAGCCCGGATTAATGTGCATCCAATCTTCCGGATCAAACGGGGCGCGGATATGCTGGGCCTGGTTCATGTTGCGATGAATCCAGCCGCCGCCGTCGAAGTGGCCCATCCCGGTGGTGTCCCGCCATACCTGGCCGTTCAATTCATAAACCACGATCATGGGATAAGTCATCATGCTGTCTAACAGGCCGCCGGTTACGGTAATGGTATCGCCCTCATTGGGACGGGTTGCGCCGGAGGGAGGATCATACCAGGGAGGACCGAAATTCAGGAAATAATCCGGCGTTGCATCGCCGTTTTCATCCAGGTAATAATGGTTGAACATGAAAGTGGTGTCGACTAATGTCACTCCGCTGACCGTAACAACTTGCAGGCTGTCATGATGCATTCCGCCGCCGTGGTGTCCGCCGCCGCCGTGACCGCCGCCGCCATGTCCGCCATGATGCCCCCAAACCGGATCATAGGGATCGCGCCAGAACTCGCCGTTGATTTCATAGACAACCACGCCCGGCAGGTTCTGCATCGAGGAATCATACATCCCGCCGTAAATGGTAATTGCATCGCCGGCGTTGGGGCGGGCAGCATTCCCGCTGTCCGGCTGATACCAATGCGGCCCGAAGTTCAGGAAGTAATCTTCCACCCCGTCGCCGTTTTCATCCAGGTAGTACATGGGATACATCATGCTTGTGTCAACAATCGCGGTACCGGAGAGGGTTACCAGCGTCAAAGAATCCGGGGGAAGGTGTCCGTTTCCGCCGTGACCGCCGCCATGACCGCCATGACCACCGCCGCCGTGACCGCCGCCATGTCCGCCGTGGCCGCCCTGGGCAAAGGCCGGCGCAAAAAGCGCCAGGGAGATAATTACTCCCAGAAAGAGGATTCGCTGTAAAAACTTCATCATACTTCTCCTTTTGTTTTAGTTCATTGTTGCTGCACCTTATACAATAAACGTACCATTCAGGTCGTCAGACTGATATCAGAAGTACAACACCATTAAAAACAAGGGATTGAGAAAATACTTTGCGATACGTAATTAGGAGATGGGAAAAAACCATGCAAAATTTGCAAAGGGAAATGCAGAATTTACAAATGGGGATCAGACCCGAAGCAAGGCCGGAACTTAAAAGCGCCAGGTAAAACTCAAGCCCGGGTAGGATTGCGGCAGGCCCACGGAAAGTCCCCGGGCCGGTTTTGGGGGGGAGAAAAATACCGCATCCAGGTGCGAAGTAAACCAGACCGCCGCCAGCGCATACGACCAATAGAACTGCGACTGGTATAAGCGGTTATATTCCGAATATTTTATTTTGATTTGAGTTGCATCCACCGCTTTTTGATAGTCGTCCTCTTTTTGACGGGTGCGCACAACCGCCTGAACCACCCCGGCCAGGGTAGCAGCCCCGGCCGCCGCCCACGCGCCGCCTTTGAGGCGATACCCGCGCCGCAACTGCTCCCAGCCCGGGAAAACCAGGGAACGCCAGGGGAGCGCTTCCTTCTGCTGCTGCTTCACCAGCACATTCAGCCGCTGCTGCAAATCTTCCAGGTACTTGATTTTGGTCTTTTGGAAGAGCGTAACCAGTTTGGGCGGGGTAAGCAGCGGATCGGGGGAATAATTGGGATCAATATCCAGCAATTTCCAGAAATAGTTTTCCGCCTGAAATGAATCGCCTTTCCGGAACTGGCGAAATGCGGCATACTGGAAAATTGTTACCTGGTCCCGGGGCGAAAAACTGTCGATGTCCTTCAGCGCCAGTTCCAGCAGCCGGTCGGTTTCCGGGTCGTTAAACCGGTTATAGGCGCTGATGATGTCCTTCACCAGGGAGTTGGGCTGATCGGCCTGGGCAAAGGCGCTGCCCAGCCCAATAAGGATAAACAAGAAAAAAAATAGCCGATATCGTGGTTGCCGAATCATTCGCACCTATTGAGAGAGAATTGCCGATTGAACTTTTCTGCCCTGCGGGGTTTGAAGATAAATAAAATATACGCCCGAAGGTAGCTTTCTTCCGGAATCGTCGCGCCCGTCAAATGAAAAACGATGTGCGCCGCTTAACGGCCCCTGGTAGAGCAGCCGAACCGTTTGCCCCAATGTATTGGCCACGGCCAGGTGCACCTGTTGGCGTCCGGCCAGGTAGACTTCCACCACGGTGCTGCCGTTAAAGGGGTTGGGATAGTTGGGGCCCAGGGTAAAAGATTCCCGGAGCGGCGTTTCCCGGGGGGCCGGAATGCCGGTCAGCACCTCCAGGCGCTCGACCTGGTCGGTGACATGCCCGCCCATGTGATCGGTGCGGCCGCCGATGGCAAAGAGCTGGCTGCCGACCCTGGCCACAGCCAGGTTCTTCCGGGATAGCTGCAAGGAGGGGCCGTTGTTCCATGGCCCTCCCCCCGCCAAATCGGCGTACTGGACGTTATCCAGAATACCGGACTGGTTTTCCCCGCCGACCATCCACATCATACCGTTGACGCCGGCTCCGGAAGCCCCGCCGCAGGAGTACAGCATCGTTCCGGCGTTTACCCAGCCCTGGGAGGGCACGTACTTCTCATAGGTATTCAATGGCCCGAAATAAAAACCGCCCAGCACATAGACTTCGTTATTGATCAGGCCGGCAACAGCCGCCACCCGGGGGACGTTGAGCTGCTCCGGAAGAGTATCCCAGCTATTCGAATGGGGATTGTAGCGCTCTACAATGCTGTAGGTGTTTTGAAAATTGGCTCCGCCGATCAGCCAGATCAGGCTGTCGACCACCACGGCGCTCAACCCTTCCCGGGGGGTGGGAATTTGACTGACCACCGTCCACTGGTCGGTCGCCGGGTCGTAACATTCCACATCGGAGACAAACTGATGGTGATCCCGCCCGCCGAACAGGTAGATTTTCCCCCGGAAGGCTACCGCCGCCGCGGCAGTACGGGCAATATTGATATCGGCGACGTTGCTGCTCCAGGTATCCGATGAAGCATGATACGCTTCCACGGTAGCAATGCCGAAATGCTGGGCCTGGCTGCCGCCGATCACATAGATTGTATCGCCCAGCACCGCCGCGCTGCACCCCTGCCGGGCGGTGGGCATCGGCGCGCGCAGTTGCCACTGCTGGGCAAAACCGGCGCTGATGCCAATCAAAATGCTCCAGGCTATCCATAGTGGTCTTTGCAATATTTGCATGGTTTTATCTCGCTTTATGTTACTCCCATCAATAGGACAAAATCTATACCATTATTGTTTTTTAAGCACGGTTTGAATCCGCAGGGTGTCCCGGGCCTGAATCCGGATATACTGCCGGTGCGGCATCAGCAGCGGGTGTTTCAGTTCCAGGAAATAGCGGCCGGCCGGCAAAACGATGGGATGCTCCAGCGGAGTGGAATCCCGCAGTTTGTTGTTGATGTAGATTTCCGCCCAGGGGCGCGCCTCTACCCAAAGATAACCAACCGTGGCCAGGAACGACCACTCTAACCGATGCTCTTCCCCCGCCCGGAGATTGAGCTGGAACACCCGCGGCGAGAAACTGGGGTGGAGCAAGGTAACCGTACGCCGGCCGGGAGCAAGCTCCAGGGTGCGCTGCACCAGGTGCGAATCCAGAGGCTGACCGTCAATTTGCACCTCCGCCCAGGGCTCTACCCGGAGTTGCAGATAGGCCCGGGTGGACGTCTCCGGCGGCGGGCTGACCGGGGGGAGCTCGGCCGCTTCCCTCGCCCCCAGGTTTGTTGCCTCGGGCAAAAGCGAATCTTCCTGCTCCACCTGCTGCGGCAGTTTTCCGGCCTTTTGCCGGATAGGACGGGCCCGCGGCGGGTTCTCCGGCGGAATCGAATCACTCGATTCCCCGGGAGCGCTCGCCGCAACAGCAGCCGAGTCCGGTAGCACTTTTTCGTCAACCGATATGCCTGGTGTAGCCATTCCCTGTTTTTGGGACAGCCTGGAATCCGCCGCCTGGTAAAACCAAAGAAACAGGAGCGTTGCCAAAACCGCCCCGGCAATGCCGCCCAGGTAACCGACCCATTTTCGCCGCGCCGCCGGAACGGCTGACCGCGCCGGTTCGCTGCGGCCCGGCAGCGCCTCATCGTCGGGCGCGGTTTCTCCCAACGGCGCCGCCCTCTCGACAAACTGGCCGGTGCACATTTCTACAATAACCCGGGGGCCTAATTCAATTCCTTCCCGGGCGGCCAGGGTCAAGAGCGCCTCACGGGCCGCCTGCGCGCTTTCCCAGCGATCTTGAGGAGATTTCTGCAAAAATTTGCCCACGTACTCGATCCAGGTTCCGGGCAGATCGGGCAGAAAATCGCGCAACGGCGGCGGCTCTTCGTTGATAACTTTGTAGATGCAGGCCGAGTAGTTCTCCCCGCCAAACGCCTGCCGCCCGGAGAGCATTTCATAGAGCACCGCTCCCAGGGCAAACAGGTCTGCCTGCCCCTGTAAGGGCTGGCCGGTGATTTGTTCCGGGGCCATGTAGGCCGGCGTGCCCACAATGCTCCCCTGCTGGGTCACGGTCGGTTCTTCCCCGATTTGCGCCAAACCGAAGTCGGCTAATTTGGCGTACCCCTGGGTGTTGATGAGGATATTAGCCGGTTTCACATCGCGGTGAATGATCCCGCGCCGGTGGGCAAACTGCAGGGCCTGGAGAATGTGATCGGTAATGGAAAGCGCCACGGGAAGCGGCAACGGTCCGCAATTTTTCAAAAGCTCTTTGACGCTGGGGCCGTCGATGAACTCGTTGACAATATATTGATAGCCCTCTTTCTCCCCCAGGGCGTACACATCGACAATGTGAGCATGTTTGAGGTGCGCACAGACTTTGGCTTCCCGGCGAAACCGCGCCGTCCATTCCGGCTGCCGGGCGATGTGGTCTTTCAGCAGCTTAACCACCACGGCCCGGTCCAGGCTTAGCTGGGCGGCCCGGTAGACCAGGGTGTGCTGCCCCTGGTAAAGCAATTTATCCAGCCGGAAATCATCCACCTGCTGAAAAGGAAGCCGGTCAACCGGAGATGCTTTGCTCACTTAATCTGCCACTCTTTCATTTTATAATGCACCCAGCGCAGCGAGACGCCCATCGCTTCGGCAACTTTGGTTTTATTGCCGTCGTAGGCGCGCAGGGTCTTTTCCAGCAAAATCCGGGAAATCTCTTCCAGGGTCATCCCCGCTTCAATGCTGCCGGGCTGGCTGAGGGTGTTGATCAGGATATCTTCTTCGGAGATCAGCGCACTGTTGGCCATGACCACCGCCCGCTCGATGGTGTTTTCCAACTCGCGCACATTTCCCGGCCAGTGGTAGCTCATCAATTTTTCTAAAGCCCCGGGCTGAAACCCGGTAATGCTCTTCTCCATGCTGCGGGCATATTTTTTCAGAAAATAATGCGCCAGCAAGGGGATATCTTTTAAGCGTTCCCGCAGCGGGGGGATGTGAATTTCGATCACATTGAGGCGGTAATACAAATCTTCCCGAAAGCGGCCTGCTTTTACCTCCTCGGCTAAATTGCGGTTAGTGGCGGCAATAATGCGCACATCCACCGGGTAAGGACGGCTATCGCCCAGGCGCTGGATTTCCCGCTCCTGTAAAAAGCGCAGCAGTTTTACTTGCAGATTTAAGGGCACGTCGCCGATTTCATCCAGGAACAAGGTTCCCGTGTTGGCTAACTCGATCATGCCCTTTTTGTCCGTATTTGCCCCGGTAAAAGCGCCCTTCCGGTAGCCGAACAGCTCGCTCTCCAGCAAATTTTCCGGAATAGCGGCGCAATTTACCGCCACAAAGGGATTCTCTTTGCGATGGCCGTTGTAATGAATCGCCCGGGCCACCAGTTCCTTCCCCACACCGGTTTCCCCGGTAATGATGACCGTGGAATTATTGGTCAGCACCTTGCCCATAAGCCGGAGCACTGCTTCCATGGCTTTGCTGCGGGCGACAATCTCTTTAAAGGAATAGATGCGATGAAATTCCCCTTTCAGCAATTCGTTTTCACTGCGCAGCGCAGCCAGCAGCCGGGCGTTTTCGATGGCTACGGCGGCCTGGTTGGCAAAGGCGCTCAAAAAATCGAGGCTTTGCTGGTCAAACTTGGCGGTTTGTTCCTGGCTGTCGATGTAAATGACCCCCAGCAACTCCCCCTTCAGCAACAGGGGCGTGCAGGCAATGGAGCGGATTTGGTGCAGAATAACGCTTTCGCTGACATCTTCCCCCTCGCCGCCCAGGGCGTCAAAAGTTAAGATCGGTTTTTGAGTGGAAAGAACTTTTTGCACGGCGGTTGAGGATATACCGGAAATACTGTTCAGTTTATCCGGATCGATATTCCGGGAGGCTTTTGCAACCGGCATCTGGCCCTTTTGCTCCTGCAACAGGATAAAGCCCCGCTCCGCCTGAAGCTGCTGCAAGGCAATTTCCAGGATGCGCTCCAGCAATCGCTCCAACTCCTGGATAGAATTGATTTCCTGGCTGATTTCGGCCAGGGCCTGGAGGTATCGTTCCGGTATTTTCATCAGCTTTCCTTCTATGGTACAATAAATGACGCTTCTTTGGAGCGGCTGTAGTTGCTGAGATTATCGCGCACCCCGATGGTCCAAAAATAGGAGCCGCTGCCCAGGGAATCCGGGACCGTGTAAGTAAACAGGGCCGGGTCAATCGGGGGCGAGATGTGGATTAGCACCGGCACCCCGGCATTAATCCGGAACACCCGGGCCTCGAAGGTAAAGCTGAACGGCAGTGTAAAAGGCTGCCATTCCAAAACCGGGAAGGCCGGCGCGGTCTGCAGATCAACCGGGGATTGCGGGATAGGGGCCGGATCAATAATCCGTCGCAGAAAATACGGCCCGCCGCGAACAATCGCCCCGGCCTGGTCGGTCACGGTCAGCCAACTGTCGTTTTCGACCAGTAGCTGCAAAGTCCCCCCGGGAAGGTCAAAATTTTCAATTTCTATCGAAAAAGAATCCGCCCGCGAGGTGGCTTGCAGCGCTTGAGAAATATTCAATTGAGGAACGCTGAAAACCAGGGAATCGATATCCGCACTGCCGTCCGGGTCGGCCACAACCAGGGAAAATATGGCATGGTAGATTTCCCCCGGCCACCACTGATCGATATGCTCGCTGTAAAAGCGCACCCGGGCAATCACCGGCAGGGCATCGAGAAAGAAATTAACTTCCTGCGCCGAGGCGGCGTCCTTCAGGGCGACCTCCAGGGTGTCCGGCAGATAATCCGCCTTCTCTGCCACCACCCGGTAGTTGCCCGGCCGGAGGTTCTCAAACCGGTACATCCCTTCCGGGGAAGTCAGGCGAACCAGCCCATCGGGCAGGAGCTTTACTTCACTGTTTTCCAGGGGCTGAACCGGCTGGAAGCGGGTAAAAACCGCCCCGGCAAGGGTCAGGCTGTCAGTTGCGCCGGTATCGATGCCGTCCAGGGGATTGCTATGAGGCGCTTCGGGGACACAACCGTACCACAGGATCACACTGCCAAAGAGAATCATCAGGTAGACAAAATGTTTGCGCATAAATATTGCCAGCAGCCATTGGTGTATTGCAATTTAAGCAAATAAATTAAACCGCCGGAGTTGGAAGAAACAAGGGAAAGTTCATTGAGGAACAGAGATGCCCACGCCGTCATGCCGGGAAAAGAGAAACATTCCAAAACTCTTGGTGTCTCCGCAGCAAAAATCTGTTATATTTGCCGATTAGTTGAACATGAAAAAGCCAAACAGGAAATCATAATAAGCGATGCATAAAAAAGAATATTTAGTCGTCAAAGGAGCGCGGGAGCATAATCTGAAGAATATCGATGTGCATATTCCGCGCGAAAGATTCGTGGTCATCACCGGGCTGTCCGGCTCCGGCAAATCCAGCCTGGCGTTTGATACGATTTATGCGGAAGGCCAGCGGCGCTATGTGGAATCGCTGAGCGCCTACGCCCGCCAATTCCTGGGGCTGATGGAAAAACCGGATGTGGATTACATCGACGGCCTCTCCCCGGCGATCTCCATCGAACAAAAAACCACCCATAAAAATCCCCGCTCCACCGTCGGCACCGTTACGGAGATTTACGACTACCTGCGCCTGCTCTTTGCCCGGATCGGCAAACCGCATTGTTACAATTGCGG
>JAJRYW010000603.1 GCA_024275555.1 Calditrichota bacterium
TCCCCCTGGGCGTTGAGCCGAAAGGCCGGGCGCTTCAAAGCAGAGCTTTTTGAGAAAAGCAGCGTTCAAAGCCGGAGCTTTGAACGAGATTGGATGCCGGAGCGTTGAACGAGATTGGTCAACACATACCCGCCGGGTATAATCGTACTGATTGTATACAATAAATGATGGCAGTGGGAAAGCAGAGCTTTAATGGAAAAGAGCGTTCCAGGCAGGAGCCTGGAACGAGAAGGATATGGCCCTGGAAGAAACAGAGTTTCCGGCTCTATTGCGTAGCGATCCCGGCAGCCGGGATTGCTGCGAGGAGAAAATCCCCCTTGTCGCTTGCAGGCGGCCCCCCCCCCCCCGCCTGTCTCTCCGGACCGACAACCCCCGGTTTTCCCCTTAGTCCCGGGGCGCGTTTATGGACTCCCGCGCCATCGCTGCAATCCGGTAATCACCATAAAAACAACGATTTAACACTATCAACCCGGCCCGGCGTTTGCCGGGATTCTTCCTTCTTTGTTTCTGGCACATCCTTTGTCTTATGCACCTGTAGAAGTTTGGTGCAGAAACAGTTTACCCCCGACCAACAACAAGCAAAGGAGAAGGTCATGAAACGTTTATCACACCCCGGGTTTATTGAGGCCCTGATCATTTTTTTATTAGCAGCAACGATGGGACTGTTGCAGGCCGGCCCCACGCCGATGTGGAAGGTCTCGTTCGAGAAGGAAGTCAAATGGCAGTTGCTGACCCCCACCGGCCACCTGGTGGTGAGCACGGATAAAGCGCTCTACGGGCTGAATCCCGACAATGGGGATATTTTATGGAAAGACGAAGAACTGAAAAAGCTGAAGCAGGAGTTTTTCGAACTGGTTCCCTTTACCCACTATGCCGTCATCAGCAAAGGCAAAGGATTCCTGGGCGCTCAGAACAAAACCATTTTGTTTGATTACATCAGCGGGAAACCCAGGTGGAGCAGTGAAAACCTGGACCTGGCCAACTCCATGGGCCAGTTTATCCTGCCGGAAATCAATGGCTTGTTCCTGTACGGGTTGAACAAGAAAGGCAAGAAGCGCACCTACGCGGTAGAGCTGGAAACCGGCAACATCATTTGGGAAAATGCGGATTTTTTTAAGAAGCGCGATCCGAATATGCACAAGCTGACCAAAATGAAGCAGACCATCGTTGGCAACCAGGAGCCGCTGTTTGATACCGATGAAACCATGATCACCTTTATGAACAAAAAAGCGCTGCGCAAATGGAACGCCCGCACCGGGCAGTTGATCTGGGAAACGGAGATCAAAGCCAAATACTCCCCGGCAGTGAAATACGGATTTGCCTCGATGCTGCTCTCCGACGACGGCAGCGTGCTCTACACCCCGGTGGGTAAAAGCGTTCTGGCGGTCCGCACCAGCGACGGCAGTCTGCCCTGGGGCAAAAAAGGACCAAAACTGAAAGGCATGGTTCACCAGATGCAGCTTACCTCCCAGGGGCTGGTCGTAAAAGGCGGGCCGAATTTGCAGGGGAAAGACGGCAAGCCCTTTATCACCGTGCTGAACCTTTCCAGCGGGGAAAAAATCTGGAAAAAAGAATTTAAAAAGCTGAAAGAGAGCACCAATTTTGTGGTGAAAGATGACCGGGTGATTGTTTATTCCGACAAAAAAATCTTTGCCATCAAGCTTGCCGACGGGGATTACCGGGAATTGGCGAAAGACCTTAAATTCAAAGACAAACAATCTCCCCATTCGCTCCGGATTCGCGACAACGGTTATTACCTGCAATCCGCCAACAATATGATGCTGGTCGGATTTGACGGCAATCCGGTCTATCATGTCTATCATAAAGCGCCCGGTTCCAGTATGTTTTCCAAAATTGCTTCCACAGCGGTTCTGGCGGCGGTCAATGCAGCCTCGGCAATGGACGGCTATGCCCGGGCCAACGCCAACGCCTACCGTAGCGGCGGAAGGGGCTCGGCAAGGTATAGTTTGATTACCCGGAACTCGGTGCTCTCGAAGCGCTTCCAGAAAACCAAATCCGCCCGCAATTACACCTATGTGTTAACCAACATTAAAACCGGCGGCGAAAAAGGGCCGGGGCTGGTGAAGGTAAACAAAACAGACGGCAGCACCGAGAACCGGATTGTCCTGGGCACTAAAAAACCGGAATATGAAATTGATGAGATCGAAGGCCGCCTGTTTTTCCGCCAGGACAAAAAAGAAATTATCTGCTATACTTTTTAATTGCCGGGGAAAGAACCGCGCCGCCGAAGCGATATAGATGGACGGCCTTTATCCTGGGGCGGCAGCTATAGGGGGTATAAGGAACAAGGCCCGACCGAACTTTCGGCCGGGCCTTGTGCTTTTCCGGCGCCGATGCCTTGGCGCCCTGAGGCGGCCGGGCGCTTCAAAGCAGAGCTTTTTGAGAAAAGCAGCGTTCAAAGCCGGAGCTTTGAACGAGATTGGATGCCGGAGCGTTGAACGAGATTGGACAACACATACCCGCCGGGCATAATCGTACTGATTGTATACAATAAATGATGGCAGTGGGAAAGCAGAGCTTTAATGGAAAAGAGCATTCCAGGCGGGAGCCTGGAACGAAAAGGATAAGCTCCGCTTTGCCGCTCACTATGCACGTTAACCGGAGGGCCGGGCCGCGGTCAATAAGGAAGCTTCACTATTCGTCTTCGAAGCGCTCAACAGGGCGATGGAATAAACATTGCGGCCAGTCCGTGAGACGGATCGGGCCGCAATTTTTTGGTGTCCCCCACCATTTTAAAATTGACGCAAAGAGCAATTGCCGGGACTTGTTAGCCGGGACAATTCGTTTTCTGCGATGGTAGAATTTCTCTTGTTAAGTTCTGTAAGCTATCCTCACCGGATAATATATCCAATTGTGTGCCAAACCGTTCTGCTGCCGGTCGGACAGGCGCTAACTCTTTTATTCAGGGAACTTATCAAGAAAAACGGATGAAGGGAGGAAGGGGTAAAACAAGGGGGTTGTTCGGAATTGTTTCCGATGTCGGAAATTACTCCGAGGCTGTTGGGGCAGGAAAGGCCGGCGCACCAGCCGGTCAGCGGCCCGCTTTTTTTACTCCGAATTTCTGCATTTTGTAGCGCACCGCTTTTTCGGTAACACCCAGTTCCCGCGCGGCGGCGGACTGGTTCCAGTCGTGGGCCTTCAGCGCGGCAAGGAGCAGTTCTTTCTCATACGCCGCTTTTTTTTGCCGGATATCCAGGCCGGCGCTTTCCCGGCCCGGCGCAGCGGCGGCAGCTTTCTGCGGGTGAGAATGAAACTCTCCCGGCAGGTACTCCGGGACAATGGTTTGCAGGTTCTGATCCGCCAGAACCACCAGCCGTTCTATGAGGTGTTCCAGTTCCCGCACGTTGCCCACCCAGGGGTGCTGCTCCAGCAGCTCGAGCGTTTCCGGGGCAAATCCGGAAATCTGTTTCCCGTATCTTTCGTTCATAAGTTTTAAAAAATGATTGGCCAGGAGCACAATATCTTCCTGCCGTTCCCGCAGCGGGGGAATGCGGATGCTGACCACATTCAGGCGAAAGAATAAATCTTCCCGAAACGTTCCTTCGGCCACTTTTGTGCGCAGGTCTTTGCTGGCCGCGGTAATAATCCGCACATCGACCTTACGAGTCAGCGCGGTTCCCAGGGGGCGGAACTCTCCTTCCTGCACCACCCGCAGAAATTTCCCCTGGATCTCGGAGGGCATGTTGGCGACTTCATCCAGAAAGAGCGTGCCCCCGTCGGCTTCCTCAAAGAGGCCTTTCCGGTCCCGGGCGGCGCCGGTAAAGGCGCCTTTCAGGTAGCCGAAGAGTTCGCTTTCCAGCAGGTTGGCCGGCAGGGCCCCGCAATCCACTGCCACAAAGGGTTTTTCCTTGCGTGGACCGCTGTAATGGATGGCCCGGGCGATGCGCTCCTTCCCCGTGCCGCTCTCGCCCTCCAGCAGGATGCGCACATCGGTGGGAATCACTTTGTCGAGCAGTTCAAATACCCGTTTCATCGCGGCGCTGCGGCCGATGATCCCCTGGTAATCATACTTCTCCTGCACCACTTTCTTTAACCGCACTGCTTCTTCGAAGAGGGTTTCATGGAGGCTGGAATTGCGGATAAAATGAACACAGTGCGCGGCCAGGTTGCGCA
>JAJRYW010000604.1 GCA_024275555.1 Calditrichota bacterium
CATCGGTTTGCCTGTCTATTTTACAGGGCCATTAAGCCTTCGATCTCGGCAAAGATCTGCTCATCCTCGAACAACTGCTGGGTAATCGCCTTGCTGGGGCAGGTTCCCACACAGACCCCGCACCCTTTGCACAGCGCTTCGTTGATATGCGCGGTTTCTTTGGCGTCGTCGTAAGAGATCGCAGAATAAGGGCACATGGCGATGCAGACATGGCAGCCGGAGCATTTTTCCTCATTTACCGCGGCGATATTGGGTTCCAGGGCGATCACGCCGTGGTCGATTAACGCCATCACCTCGGCAGCGGCGGCCTGGGCCTGGGCGACCGTATCCGGGATGTCCTTCGGCCCCTGGCAGGCCCCGGCGATAAACACGCCGTCGGTAAACGTAGACACCGGCGCTAACTTGGGGTGCCGCTCCTGGAACCAGCCCTCCTTGGAGCAGGAAAGGTTAAAGAGCCGGCGCATCTGCTCGTGATCTTTCTGCGGCTCCAGGCCCACCGAGAGCACCGCCATATCCACCGGGATACGCCGCACCATCCCTACCAGGGTGTCTTCCACCCGGAAGATCAGCTTGCCTTCCTCCTCCGGGGCCAGCGCCGCATCGGTAATTTCGGCCACTTTTCCGCGGATGAAGTGCACCCCTTCTTCCAGGAGCTTGTCGTAAAACTCCTCGTAGCCTTTGCCGGGCGTGCGCATATCGATATAAAAATTATAGACTTCCGCACCGGTTCTCTCTTTGATCAAATGGGCCAGTTTAAGGGAATACATGCAGCAGACCAGCGAACACCAGCTATGATAGTTCTTGTCGCGAGACCCCACACAATGCACGATGCCCACCGCTTTCGGCTTTTCGCCGTTGCGAAGAATGATCTCCCCGCCGGTGGGGCCGGAAGCGTTCACCAGACGCTCGATCTCCAGCGATGTATAGACGTTCTCAAAGCGGCCGTAGCCGTATTCCGGCATCTGCGAGGCGTCAAAGGTCTTAAATCCGGTGGCCATGATAATGGCCCCGGCTTTCACCTCCACAAATTCTTCCTGTTGGGTGAAGTCGATGGCATGACGGCCGGCCACTTCTTCGCAGGCGGTTACGCAGGTTTTTTTGCAATGATGAGTACGGAATTCGATACAGCTTTCCGGGTCAATGATCGCTTTGAGGGGCATGGCCTGGGGGAAGGGGATGTAAATCGGCTTGCGCATGCCCAGGCCCTCATCAAATTCCGAGATAAATTTGGGCTTCTTGAAGACGCACTGCTCCACGCAGGCGTAGCAGCCGATACATTCGTCTTCAATCACGTAGCGCGGTTTCTTTTTGATAACGATCCGGAAATTTCCCACGTAGCCGTCCACCTGTGTTACCTCGGAATAGGCCAAAAGATGAATGTTGGGGTGTTCTTTGACTGCATTCATTTTGGGCGTCAGAATACAGGAAGAGCAATCCAGGGTGGGGAAGGTCTTGTCGAACTTAGCCATGTGACCGCCGATGGTGGGTTCCCGCTCCACCAGGTATACCTTTTTCCCGGAGTCGGCGATGGTTAACGCGGCGGTAATTCCGGCAATGCCGCCGCCGACAATCAGGACATCCGGGTGCACCGTTTCCTGCTTTGGCGTTAAGGCGCGGTGGAAGCGCACCCTGTGAACCGCGCCGGCAACGATGGCCTTGGCTTTTTTGGTTGCATCGTCTCCCTCAAGGGTTACCCAGGAAACCTGCTCCCGGATATTGGCCATGTGGAAGAGATAGGGATTTTGTCCCGCCTCCGCGGCGGCTTTCCGGAAGGTTGCTTCATGCAAATGGGGCGAACAGGAAGCGACCACCACCCGGTCAAGCCCCAGTTCTTTTATGTCTTCTTTGATGAGTGATTGCCCCGGATCGGCGCACATGTACTTGTAATCCCGGGCGATGACCACGCCGGGCAGGTGTTTGGCGTATTCCACCACCGCGGCCACATCCACCTTTTTGCCAATATTGGCGCCGCAATGGCAGACATACACCCCAATTTTTACGGTCTGGTGTGATTCAGGCTTCATGTGGGCCTCCTTGCCCGGCATGAGCAAACAACTCATCCGCGGGCACAATTAATTTGTTCAGTCCCAGCAGGCTTTCATCTACCCCCAGGGCAAAACCCAGTAATTGAGTAAAGTAAAGGATGGGCATTTTTAGTGTTTCCCGGAAGGTTTTCTCAACTTTTGGTTGATATGCTTCCAGGTTAAATTGACAAAGCGGGCAAAGTGTGGCGATAACCTGCGCCCCTTTTTTCTTGGCTTCTTTGAGCAGGATGTAGACCAGTTTCAAACCCACTTCCTCGATAGTTCCGGTCAGCGATCCGCCGCAGCAGCGGGTTTTCAGGGAGTGATCGACCACATCGGCCTCTAAAAACGCAAACAGCCGGTCCATCGAGACCGGGTGCCAGGGGGCGTCAAACGGTTCGATGCGGGGGCGAACTACCTGGCATCCGTAATACGGAAAGAGGCGCATCCCGGCCAGTTTCCGGTGCAGGCGCTCCCGGATGAACTCTAATTTGATATCATTCACCAGCACATCGAGGGGATGACGGATGCGAATCCGTTTCCCGTGCAGCCTTAGCCCGGCATGGGCCAGCGCTTTGCGGATTTTGTCGCCTACCTGGGGATATTCGGTTAATTGGTGCTGTACTTTGTTGAGCACCATGTAGCAAGCGCTGCACGGGGCGATAATATCTTGCTCTAAATCCTCAGCAATGGCGATATTCCGGGCGGCCATCGCTAATGCCGCGTTCATATCCACGGACATGTAGCTGGTAGCGCCGCAACAGTTCCAATCCGGCAACTCCGTCAGGGAAATATCCAGCTTTTCGAAGCAGCCGAACAGGGAGGTTTCATAAAATTTTGCCTGCCCTTTCAAAGAGCAGCCGGGGTAGTATAGGTATTCCATCTTAAGAGGCCTCCTTTAAACCTTGCATGATCAAGCGCAATTCCCTGGTCTTTTTAATCGACTCCGGGCGCAGGGGCATCCGGCCCTGCCGGAACAGTTTCCAGCCCAGCGGGGCCATCGACAAAAGTTTGGCAATAGAAACTTTCAGGAAGGTGGAGAATACCAGGCGAAATTCAGAGCTTCTGCCTTTGCGGGTAACCATGTCAAAAAAAGTTTTCGCCAGCACCGGTATCGGCAGCCCCCTGGGGTAGGAGCCTTCGTGAATGGCCATGCGCTTCAAGGCATACATCACATCAGTAATTTTGATGTTCTCCGGGCAGTGCACGGTGCAGGAATAGCAGGAGGTGCACAGCCAAATGGTTTTGGATGAAAGCACCTCCTTTTTAAAGCCGGCCCTCACCATGGCCATCACCCGGCGGGGGGTGATGTCCATGTAAATGGAGAGCGGACAGGTTGCCGAGCACATACCGCACTGAATGCAGTTTTTAATTTTGTCGCCGCCCTCCAGGGAGGAAATATGTTCCCGGAAATGCAAGTCCAGGTCGCTTTGATACTTGATTGTACGGGTAATGG
Source organism: Calditrichota bacterium (assembly GCA_024275555.1). Lineage (GTDB taxonomy): Bacteria > Calditrichota > Calditrichia > RBG-13-44-9 > J075 > JAJRYW01. Next base: position 3,481 of record JAJRYW010000604.1, read on the forward strand.
ATTCCATACACGCCTCCCATGTGGTGATTTATTTCACAAAGTTGGCGATGCTAAAGAGCCAAACATGGTGAGAAAACTGCCTGTGAAAGTAACCTGTTCTTCGCGGGAGCCTGTCGCCTGTCGAGCCGATGCATTGCCGGCGCCTACAAGGACAATACTATTTATCAATATATCGCATCGAGAAACAACAACCGGATTGCACGGTAAGCGCTTGCGAATCTGGAGTGATTAGAGGAAAAATGAGTACCCGAAGTCGCGGAACTGTCTGCGTCGTCGCCTTAACATCACCGGAATAAATTTGCTAAACACAACGCTCAAAAACTATGAGCGCTATCATCCGTCTCAATGATTTTTATCAGTTTTTTTATTGGCGGCGGCGCGGCTGTAGGCAAAGATTTTGGGGAGATCATGACGGAAAAACTGATATTTGTCAGCTTTCAGGCCGAAAGAATTAATTCTACCGCCAGACAATCGCATTAGTAGTTGACTAAAAAACAGCGGGTTTGGCGAATAGCCCCTGTTGCGGTTTCAATCGACATCCCAGTCAATCCGGAATATTGATTTACCCTGCCGAAGGCGCCCCGCTCCTCGATAAAAAAAGGCAGTGCAAGGGCACTGCCTTTATATCTGCCGACCAAATACAAAACGGTTAGGCCATTGCCTCGCTTTTCTTCTTCCCTTTCAGACGCGGTACATCGCGGTGGGTTTTGCCGATATAAATTTGCCGGGGACGATGAATTTTCTGATCCGGGTCGAGCAGCATTTCTTCCCACTGGGCCAGCCAGCCCGCTGTCCGGCCAATGGCAAAGAGCACCGGGTAGAGCGCCACCGGAAAGCCCATGGCCTGGTAGATGATTCCCGAGTAAAAATCCACATTCGGATAGAGTTTGCGTTCCACGAAATATTCATCCTCCAGGGCAATGCGTTCCAGTTCCAGGGCAATATCCAGCATTGGATTCCGGCCGGTGACATCAAAGACCTGGTCGGCAATATTTTTAATGATGCGGGCCCGGGGATCGTAGTTTTTATATACCCGGTGGCCGAAGCCCATCAGCAATACTTCACCGGCTTTGACTCGTTTAATGTAGGCGCCCACTTTATCTTTCGAGCCGATTTCTTTAAGCATCCGCAACACCATTTCATTGGCTCCGCCGTGCAACGGCCCGTACAGGGCGGCCGCAGCCGCGGCCACAGCGCAGAAGGGATCGCTATGGGAACTGCCCACTCCCCGCATGGTGGATGCGCTGCAATTCTGTTCATGATCGGCGTGAAGGATAAACAGGGTGTCCAGTGCTTTTTCCAATACCGGATTGGGTTCGTACTTCGGTTCGGTCATCTTAAAGAGCATATTCAGAAAATTACCGGTATAGCTGAGGGTGTTATCCGGGTAGTTGTAGGGTAACCCCATGCTATGCCGATAGGCGGCCGCGGCAATGGTCGGTACTTTGCCCAGCAGGCGGTAGATCTGCAGCCGCCGTGATTCCGGGTCTTCAATATTGCGGGAATCGGGGTAGAAGGTTGATAGGGCCGCCAAGGTGCTGATCAGAATTCCCATGGGGTGGGCGTCATAACGGAAGCCTTCCATAAATTTTTTGATATTCTCGTGCAGCATGGTGTGGTGGGTAATATTCCAACTCCATTTGTCATATTCCGCCCCGGTTGGGAATTCTCCATTGATGATTAAATAAGCGGTTTCCAGGAAATTGTAGTTCTCGGCAATTTGATCAATCGGATATCCCCGGTAGAGCAGAATTCCTCTCTCTCCGTCAATGAAAGTAATGCTGCTCTTGCAGGATGCGGTGTTCTTGTAGCCGGGATCGTAGCCCATCAGGCCAAAATCATCCGGATCGGTTTTGATCTGGCGCAGATCCATGGTGTTGACGGTTCCGTTTTGGATGGGGAGCCGGTAGGTTTTCCCGGTTCGCTCATCAGTGACGGTTAAAAACTGCTTTTCCATGACAATCCTCCTTTGTTTTGTGGCTCCGGGAGGAGGAGTGGAAAATCGCCGCTACTGCTGCTGTGAAGTGGATTTGGGAACTGTTGGTCAGGAGAAAGCATGCTTCCCCCCGGATGAGTTTAATCTATGATTATGAGTGTTGATGTTTCTTTTATAATGTGATAGACAAATTTCTGAAAAACAGCAACCAAAAACCATGATGCTCATCAGTAAAGAATATGATTTTTATCAAAAATCCACTATAAAGCGGTAAGTTGCAAACCATCGAAAAAAAATCCCCCTCCGGGAACAGAGGGGGATCGCTTTGAAAGAAGTTTCCTGCTTAACAGTTATCGCAGGCTTTGGAGAGTTCGGATGTAATTCGAGCGCACAATTGCTGCCGGCTCCGCTACTGCCTGGTAGCTCATGCTGCCTTTCATTTCCGTAATCGATTCGTATTCGTGTTCCTCCATCCAGATCCGCAAGTTGTCCAGAATTCGCGTGAGGGCGGTAGGTCCTTCTTTCAATAATACCGAGGCCAATTGGGTAACATCTGCACCGGCCATAATCAGCTTGATCACATCCTCGGCCGTATGCACGCCCGAGGTTGCGGCTAAACTGGCGCTGACATTCCCATAAAGAATCGCAATCCAGCGCAGGGGCAGGCGGATTTCATAGGAATTGCTCAATTTCAGGTTCGGCTCAATGTCCAGCGATTCCAGGTTGATATCCGGTTGGTAAAAGCGGTTAAAGAGCACCAAAGCGTCCGCGCCGATTTTATCCAATTGCTGGGCCATATTGGCGATGGAACTGAAGTAGGGGCTGAGCTTCATGGATACCGGTATTTTTATAGCGGATTTTACGGTCTTCAAATCTTCCAGGTATATTGCTTCCACCTCCTGGCCGGTCATGGTGGGCCTGGTTGGGAGATAGTAGATATTCAATTCCAGGGCGTCCGCGCCGGCTTCTTCCATCTTTTTGGCGTAGTTCATCCATCCCCCGGCAGATACCCCATTCAGGCTGGCAATTACAGGAATATCCACACTGCTTTTTAGTGCGACAATATGTTCCAGGTACTCCTCCGCATATAGATTCCAGAATTCATCCGGTTCGGGAAGATAACTAAGCGCCTCGGAATAGCTTTCGCTGAAGGTGGTCAGGTAATGGTCCACTTCATGCGCCTCGTGATTGATCTGCTCCTCGAAAAGAGAATACATCACAATCGCTGCCGCCCCGCAATCTTCCAGTTTTTTTACCGAATCGACTTCCGTGGAAAGCGGAGAAGCAGAGGGAACCAGGGGGTTTTTGAGCTTAAGGCCCATATATGTAGTACTCAGGTCCATGATACTCTCCGTTGTTTTGTGTTTGCAAAATACGCCTGCCAACACTTTTTCTGCGAATATTGGCAGGCTTTTTATCAATTAGTCTATTCTTCGGATTCGTCGCCCGGAGCATATAAGGCGGCCATCCGCTGATAAATTTTCCAGCGGCTGTCAACATTCTCCTGCGCTTTCTTCAGAAGCAATTTGGCAACTTTGGGATTTGTTTTCGTGAGCATCTTGTACCGGGTTTCATTGTAGATATATTCCTGCAAGGGGATTTGCGCATCGCGCGAATCCAGTGAGAAGGGATTTTTTCCTTCTTCAATCAGTGTGGGATTGTAGCGGAACAGCGGCCAATAGGTTGTGTCGACGGCCAGTTTCTGTTGCCGCAGACCGTGCATCAGATTGAATCCGTGGGCAATACAATGGCTGTAGGCGATGATCAAAGAGGGCCCCGGGAATTTTTCCGCTTCCATGATAGCCTTGACGGTCTGGGTGTCGTTGGCGCCCATGGCGATGCGGGCCACGTAGACGTTGCCGTAACCCAGGGCCTGCATGGCCAAATCCTTTTTGGGCGTCTCTTTCCCGCCGGCGGCAAACTTTGCCGCCGCGCCCAGGGGAGTGGCTTTCGACATCTGACCACCGGTGTTGGAGTAGACTTCGGTGTCCAGCACCAGGATATTGACATTTAACCCGGAGGCCAGGACATGATCCAGGCCGCCGAAACCGATGTCGTACGCCCAGCCGTCGCCGCCGATAATCCATACGCTTTTCCGGACCAGGTAATCGGCCAGGCTGTCGAGCATCCGGGCCTCCGGCGTGTTCAGCCCGGCTAATTTCTCCCGCAGCACTTTCACGCGCTGGCGCTGCTCGTAGATGTCTGCTTCATCCGTCTGGTCGGCATTCAGCAATTCTTCCACCAGGGTTTGATCCAGTTTCGGAGCCAACTTCTGCAAGCGCTCCCGGGCTTCTTCCATCTGTTTGTCGATAGAGACGCGAAAACCCAGACCGAACTCGGCATTGTCCTCAAAGAGAGAGTTTGACCATGCCGGCCCCAGCCCCTCGCTATTCACCGTGTAGGGAGTGGTTGGTAAGTTGCCGCCGTAAATAGAGGAACAGCCGGTGGCGTTGGCAATGATCATGCGGTCGCCGAATAATTGTGTGACCAGTTTGATGTAGGGCGTCTCGCCGCAGCCGGCGCAGGCGCCGGAGAACTCGAACAACGGCTGCAGGAATTGGGAGCCTTTTACCGAACCTACCTTTAATTGAGTGCGATCGTACTCGGGAATTTCGAGAAAAAATTCCCAGTTTTCCCGTTCCTGGTCGCGGATCGGCCGCTGGTCGGTCATGTTGAGCGCTTTCAGGCCGGTTTGAGTTTTCTTCTTAGCCGGGCACACTTCCACACACAGTTGGCAACCGGTGCAATCTTCCGGCGCCACCTGGATGGTATAAGCGGTATGTTCCGGCCAGTCGCGGCCGCGCGCCTTGGTATGTTTGAAAGTTGCCGGGGCGTTTTTCAGCAGGGCTTCATCATAAGCCTTGATGCGGATGACCGAGTGCGGGCAGACCAGGGCGCATTTTCCGCATTGGATGCAGGTTTCCGTGTCCCATTCGGGAATTTCCAGGGCGATGTTTCGTTTTTCCCATTGGGAGGTTGCCGAGGGGAAAGTGCCGTCTTCCGGAAAGGCGCTTACCGGCAGGCTGTCTCCATATCCGGCAATGATTTTAGCCAGCACATCCTGCACAAACTCCGGCGCTTTTTCCGGCACTGCCGGGGGCATGTCGATCTCGCTTTCCGCCTGTTCCGGGTAGGCAACCTCGTGCAGATTGGCCAAACTGGCGTCGACTGCTTCAAAGTTCTTCAGCACCAATGCTTCGCCTTTCTTGCCGTAGGTCTTCTGGATTGCCTTTTTGATCTCTAGAATCGCATCTTCCCGGGGGAGGATATTCGATATGGCGAAGAAACAGGTTTGCATGACCGTGTTGATCCGCCGTCCCATTCCGGTTTCCTGGGCCACTTTATAGGCGTCGATGACATAGAATTTTATTTTTTTCTGTACAATTTGCTCCTGCACCGGGCGGGGTAATTTATCCCAGATCTCTTCCGGGCCGTAAGGAGCGTTTAAGAGAAAAATTGCTCCCGGCTCCGCGTAACGAAGCATATCATACTTCTCCAGGAAGACAAACTGATGACAGGCGACAAAGTTGGCCCGGTCAATCAAATAGGTGGAGTGGATCGGTTTCTTCCCAAAGCGCAGGTGCGATGTGGTCACCGAACCGGCTTTTTTGGAATCATAGACAAAATAACCCTGGGCGTAATTGTCTGTTTCTTCGCCGATGATCTTAATCGAGTTTTTGTTGGCGCTGACCGTTCCATCGGCGCCCAGGCCAAAGAAAATGCCCCGGAAAACCTCCTCGCTCTCGGCGCTGAAACCGGGATCATAGTCGATGCTGGTGTGGGTCAGATCATCCACAATTCCGATGGTAAAGTGGTTCTTGGGGTGATCTTTCTTAAGTTCATCCAGCACGCCTTTTACCATTGCCGGGGTAAATTCTTTGGAGGACAACCCATAGCGTCCCCCAACGACGTAGGGCATTTGCGTAAAGGGCCAGTCGTTGTCCTGTTGGGCTTCCCGGAGGGCGCTGACTACATCGGTGTAGAGCGGTTCGCCGACGCTGCCCGGCTCTTTGGTGCGGTCCAGCACCGCGATCTTCTGCACGGTAGCAGGCAGTGCTTTGATGAAAGCATCAATTGCAAAGGGACGATACAACCGTACTTTCAGCACCCCGACTTTTTCCCCCCGGGCCTGAAGCGCTTCCACGGTTTCCAGGGCGGCTTCGGCGCCGGAGCCCATCAGCACCACCACTCGTTCGGCGTCTGCGGCGCCGGCATAGTCAAACAAATGATATTGGCGACCGGTTAAGGAGGCAAATTTGTTCATGGCTTTTTGCACGATGTCCGGAGCGGCTAAATAATACTTGTTCACCGTCTCCCGCGCCTGGAAGAAGACATCCGGGTTTTGGGCCGTTCCCCGTACAAAGGGGTGGTCCGGAGAGAGGGCCCGCTTGCGATGGGCAATGACCAGGTCGTCGTCAATCATGGCCCGCAGATCGGAAATGTCCAGAGCTTCTACTTTTTGGATTTCGTGGGAAGTTCGGAACCCGTCGAAAAAGTGCAGGAAGGGAATTCGCGCTTCCAGGGTTGCCGCATGGGCGATCAGGGCAAAGTCCATACTCTCCTGAACACAGTTGGAAGCCAGCATCGCCCAGCCGGTAGTGCGGGCGGCCATCACATCGGAATGGTCGCCAAAGATGGAGAGCGCATGGGCGGCGACTGTTCTGGCGGCGATATGAAAAACGGTAGAAGTTAACTCGCCGGCAATTTTGAACATATTGGGCAGCATCAATAACAGACCCTGGGAGGCGGTGAAGGTGGTGGTGAGAGAGCCGGCCTGCAACGCGCCGTGTACCGCCCCGGCAGCGCCGCCTTCACTTTGCAGCTCCACAATTTTAGGAACGGTTCCCCAAATGTTTTTTTGAGCCGCCGCCGACCAGGCGTCGGCAAATTCACCCATCGGCGAGGCGGGTGTGATCGGGTAGATCGCAATCGTCTCGTTTACTTTATGGGCGACGTAGGCGGCGGCTTCATTGCCATCCAATGTCATTAATTTTCGCGGCATATCTTCTCCTAATCGTTTTATTTCTCTGATTCACTTAACTGAGATGGGTTCGATTTTTCATGTGGATTGGCCCGGACGGTCAGCACCGGTGTGGTGGAGAGGCGCACTACCCGCTCCGCCGTGCTGCCGACCAGCAGGTGCTCCAGGCCGGTCAGCCCCCGCGTAGCCATGATGATCATACTGATTCCGTTGTTTTCTACATAGTTGATAATCTCATCACAGGGTTTCCCGCACACCACGGCGGTCTCAACCGCCTGATCGGCTATCTCTTTAAAAAAACTCTTTAAATTTTTACTGGCTTTTTCACGCACTTCCGGCTCAAAATCCACGATCGGATAATATCCTTCCGGGTAAAAAGCCGGGTAAGTAAACTGTTCCACAACATGCAGCAGGTGCAGTTTTGCCTCAAACTCTTTGGCAAACGCCAGGGCGTATCGGGCGGCTAATTGGGAGTGTTGGGAAAAATCTACCGGCGCCAGGATATCGCTGATGCGGAATTCCGCTTCGGTCGCGTGGACCGTTAGAACCGGGGTAGGGGAGAGGCGAATCACTTTTTCGGCGATGCTGCCTAAGAGCAGGTGTTTTAAACCGGTGTGCCCGTGAGTACCCAGAACAACCAGATCGAAGGCATCCTCGTTTAAATAATCGATGATGGAATCTGCGATGTGATGGCCGGGGAGAATCTCCTGGCAGACCGGAACACGCATCGGTCGGGCCTGTTCCAGATATAGCTCCATTTGCTCGTTAATATATTCCACTTTACGCATTTCCGCCATTTGCAGGTTCGTTGCGCTGGCCTCTTCCTCGCTTAAACCGGCTAAAACGATTTGGTTGATATGCAGCAGGGTTAGTTCGGAATTAAATTTACGGGCCAGGTTCAACGCATACCGAAAAGCCTTTCCGGAACAATCGCTGAAATCGACCGGAACGAGAATCTTATGAAATTTCATAAAGCCCTCCGATATTTGGGTTGAATTTGCGAGGCCTGACTAATAAAGATGCCGGACCGCAAAGCAAGAATATCCACGACCCAAAAATAGGGTGGGATCAAAAAAAATAATATGAGAGAGGTCAGATAAAAACATGATCTTTGTCATGTTTCATTTCGTTTAAAATTAATGGTAGTACTAATGTAATGAGTTGGAGAAAAATATCCCAAAATTCTTTTAGTTTGCTGTAAAAACTTATATATTATGCCCGTGAACAAACGATGCCGATGGTGGTGCCTTGATGAAAAAAAAAGTTGATATTCCGACCTGTCAGGAATGCAAGTCCCGGATATGTTCCATTTTTAATGAGTTAAGCCCGGAAGAATTAGAGCTTATTTCGCACAGCAAAGGCGGCAATTTATATAAACGCGGCCAAAATATTTTTTATGACGGCACTCGCCCATCCGGTTTGTACTGCTTAAATTCCGGAAAAGTGAAAATCTACAAAATTGATCATACCGGCCGGGAACAGATTGTACGATTAGCCAAATCCGGCGACGTCATCGGTTATCGCTCCCTTATCAGCGGCGAGTTGTATTCCTCCTTTGCCGCCCCGCTGGAAGATTCCCTGATATGTTTTATCCCTAAAAATGTATTTTTTAAAGTGCTCCAGGAGAACTCCTCGATTTCGATGAAGCTGATGAAGATGCTTTCCCAGGATTTGAAATCGGCGGAGAACCGCATTGCCGATATGGCTCAAAAACCGGTTCGGGAACGGCTGGCCGAGACTCTATTGATCCTGAAAGAATTCTACGGCACCGAGGGCGATGAGATGACCCTGGATATCGCCCTGACCCGGGAAGATTTGGCAAATATTGTCGGAACCGCGACCGAGTCGGTTATTCGCTATCTATCGGAATTCAAGCATGACCGCATCATCGATCTGAAAGGCCGCAAGATCAAAATCCTCAATCATTCTTTGCTGGTGCGCACCGCCAACGTCTATGATTGATTCCTTCCTTCTTTTATGAAACTATCTCCCCAGGAGTAGCAAACTTAAAACCCGCAGGAGTCGCAAACTTCAGTTTGCGCTTGCCAGGGCTAAGGCAACCTGTTCGGTCTTTCTATCTTTGGCGCTAAAAATTGTTTAAAGCAAAAACAATCGATCCGATCTTAAAAAACTCCTTTCAGCGGAAATCTGCCGATATCAGCGTTATTCCGCGTCCAATTAAGTTCACCCTGTGATTGGAATTATAAACTTAAAACCCGCAGGAGTCGCAAACTTCAGTTTGCGCTTGCCAGGGCTAAGGTAGACTGTTCCGCCTCGATTGTGCTTTTTGAACAAAATATCTGCGTATTTGACCAAGTAAATTTTGCCGCTCCTATAGGGCGGGAGCTTTGTATCTCCACCTTTTATTCCTCCCAAATTCTAACATTTCTCATATCCAAAGTTGGATTAAATCATAGTTTAACCTGACAAATATCATTGTTTACTTTGCCCCGGTGCGTGTATTTTATCCATGCAATTTGAAGAGTCGACCTTTTTTGGCCCCTTCGGGGTCTCTATCGAAGACAGTTCCCCGGCCCGCCGGGGCGGTCGTGCGCGAAAGCGCCTGGAAATTTACAGCGTACCAGTAAAGCCGGTCATCATGTGTAAAAAGAAGAGGTGATCTACACCGATGAAGAAAAACAACCATCAGGAAATGTCTGACGAAGCGCTTCATCCGTTGTGTACGGGTTGTGATGTTTTCAATCACTCTATCTTTGCCGGCTATCAAAGTGAAGAGATTATCGGTCTCTTTCCACAGAAATCGGCAGTACGGTTTTCCCGGAATGATGTGATCTACCGGGAAGGGGAGAAGGCGCAGGGATTGTTCTGTTTATTTACCGGCAAGGTAAAACTGGTTAAATATGGCCGGGAGAACCGGGAATATATTTTGCGCTTAACCAAGCCGGGAGATTTGTTGGGATTGGGAATATTTAACAATTATGTTTATTGCAACACGGCGATTGCCCTGGAAGACGGGCAAGCCTGTTTTTTAAGCAAGGATGATTTTATCAAATTTGCCCGGGTGAACCCCAACCTGGCTATGCGGGTGATGAAAATTCTCTGCGAAGAGATCGACACCGTGGAGCGCCGCATCAGTGGAATTTGCCAGAAAAGCGCCCGGGAGCGGGTTGCGGAAGTGCTGCTGGCGCTCAAGTCGCTTTACGGATTGGATCACGATGAATACGTCAATATTCTGCTGTCCATGCGTGATCTGGCCAGTTATGCCTGCACCAGCAGCGCCACGTTGAGCCGCCTGCTCAGCGAGTTCCGCCGCCGCAATTTTATCCAGATTAAAAGCCACCGGATTAAGCTGCTGAACCCGGAAAAACTGTCCCAGATTGCCGGGGTTCCACAAGTTTAATGAATCATTTATACGCAAACGAAAAAGCCCCGCCGGGAAATTGCAGCGGGGCTTTTTCGTTTGCGGCATCGTAACGGGTATCAGTCCGAAAATCCTTCGTCCTGGAGATAGGTGGAGGCTAACAATTCCCCCTCGCTGACTTCGTGTTCCTCCAGCAGGTCCAGTAACTGCAAAATCCTTTTCTTTACATCCGCAAGCAGGGCGTCTTCTTTTTCCTGGCACTCTTTCAGGCACTTGATGATGTCGAGCAGGTTCTGGTTCAGAATATCGTGCTCTTTCTGCAACTGCTCAATGGCCGGAACCCGGTGAGGAGCAACTTCCAGCACATCGGACATAAAACCGCCTTCTTCTTCCAGGTCAAAGTGTTTATGCAGAACATTGTGGAAATCCCGTAAAATCCACAAAAAATCCAACCGCCACTTGGGATACTCCGAAACCAGAACATCATGAGAGATGAAATTGCGGATTTTCTTCATCTCCTCCTCCAGGTGTTGATGTTCCTTGCGAATTCTTGCTGCAATTTCGGTGGGCTTAAGAGGCATAATCATTTCTCCTTATTATGGATTCATTCCTCTTCATTTCGATAACCGTTTCCATAAATATACTGTGTTCCGGGAAGTTAAACAATATATCCCGGTTATTCCGAGTGTTCTTTTTGGCAACGCCCCTTGAAATAGCAGCTCAGGCAGCGGCCGTTTTCTTTTAGCAGATCACAGTCTTTGGGAAGTTTGGCGATCCGTTTTGCCCAGTTTTGCACTCCAATCCACAGGGCCATCAAGCCTAAAATAATTCCGACGGTAACGAGCAAATCGCGCAGCATTATTGTCCTCCCAGTCCGGCAAAGCCCATAAAAGCCATGGAAAGAATGCCGGCCACCATCAGGGTTAATGCGGCGCCTTTAACGATGCCGGGGGTTTCCGACAATTGCAGTTCTTCCCGGATTCCCGCCATGATCACCAGGGCCAGGGTAAAGCCCACGCCGGCCCCCAGGGCAAAGGAAAGCGACTGAAAGAAGTCATAGTGACGATTGGTCTGGAAGAGCGCCAGGCCCAGGATAGCGCAGTTCGTAGTAATAAGCGGCAGGAAAATCCCCAGGGCCCGGAACAGCGCCGGGCTGAATTTCTTAATAATCATCTCCACCAACTGAACCGTGGAGGCGATCACAACAATGTAGGAAATCAATTGCAGGTAGGGAGCGTTGATGGCCACCAGGGCGATGTGGATGCCATAGGCGCACACCGAACTGACCAACATCACGAATGACACCGCCGCTCCCATCCGCGAAGCCGTCTCCACTTTGCCGGAGACGCCCAGAAAAGGGCAAATCCCCAGAAAAGAGCTCAACACAAAGTTGTTTATCAGCGCCGCGTTGAGAAAGATAAACCAATGCGTTTCACTAACCATTTTATCTCATCCTTCGATTTAAGCAAATTCACTTATTTTTTCCCGGGCAGTCCGGCGTTCTTTGAGCCAGTTGAATAAGAGCAGCCAGCCGCCTAAGACAAAGAAAGCCCCGCCCGGCAGGATCATAATAATCCAGGGCTCAAAGCTGTCTCCCATTACCTGGATGCCGGCCAGGGTTCCGTTGCCCAGCAGTTCCCGCACCACTCCCAGGCAGAGCACCGCAAAAGTAAAGCCGGTTCCCATTCCCAGGGCGTCTAAAACGGATTTCCCAACCGTGTTTTTGGAGGCAAACGCTTCCGCCCGCCCCAGGATCATGCAGTTTACCACGATCAGGGAAATGAACGCTCCCAGGCTTTTGTGCACTTCCAGGCTAACCGCCTGAATGGTATAATCCGCCACTGTCACAAAAGTGGCGATGATCAGAATGTAGGTGGCAATGCGCACCTGTTTCGGGATCAGCCTGCGTAGCGAGGATACCAGCAAATTGGACATTACCAGCACAAAGGTGGTCGCCATTCCCATCACAAAGGCGTTGGTGACCGAGTTGGTGACCGCTAAAACCGGGCACATGCCCAATAATTGCACGAAGACGGGATTCTCCTCCCAGACTCCTTTTAAAAAGGTGTCCATACTCTGCGGAGGCGCTTTTTTTTCAGGTTGGGTGGCCATCAATCTGCTTCCTTTAGTTTTGGCAAATTCTTCATCACCATGGGGATGTTTTTCTGGGTGCTCTCCCGGAGCATATTGGTAATGGCCCGGGAAGAGATGGTTGCCCCGGTAATGGCGCTGATCTCCCAGGGCTGGCTTTTCTGGCCGTGTTTTACCATGACTATCTCGTGCACTAACCGGGACTGGTCCTCATTTAACGTAACGACCAGGGAATCAAAATTAGATATAAACACCGGGTCTTTTTCAATCTTATCTCCCAGGCCGGGCGTCTCGGTGCTTTCCAAAACCTTCATCCCGATAATAGCTTGTTTTTCCGGGGAATAGCCGTAGAGAATGCGCACCACGTCCTGGAACCCCTGCCCGCTGGCTTCCAGGGCAACTCCGGCCAGGGAGCCGTCCTCCCGGTAGCAGGCGTAAATCTTAAAAGCCTTTTCATCTTCCCCTTCCAATGGGATAACATTGCCCTCGGAATCCAGGGTGAAGACCTTCTTGCTGGCCGCCTCCGGCACAACTTCAAAGATGGCCCGCTCCAGCAGTTCCGCTTTATTGCGTTTGATGTATGGCTGGGTGATCTGAAAGGTCATCACAATCAGGATGCCGGCCAGCAATCCCACCGACCCCATCGCCGCAATCAGCCGCGTGCTGGGAGGATCGGGAGGCAGTTCCGGTGTTTTTGTCTGTTGATTACTCATTTTATTTCCTGCATAATATTCAGCCCACAAAGTAAACTAAAAATGTCCGCTTCCCTCTCGTTCCAGGCTCCCGCCTGGAACGTTCTTCTACCAAAAGCTCCGCTTTGCAAAAACACACGAGCAGCATTTCTCCTTCTCCCGCACACTTACTCAGGAAGCCGCCGGTGTTTTCTTCGGTTTCTCCTTGATTTCGCCGTAGATACGCGGTTGAGTCATGCGGCTGATCAGCGGGGAGACCGCATTCATAAGCAGAATGGCATACATCACCCCTTCCGGGAGCCCGCCGAAATTACGGATAATCACCACCAGTAGTCCGACGCCGGCGCCAAAAATCCAGCAGCCCCGATGAGTAATCGGCGAGGTCACCGGGTCGGTGGCCATGTAGATGGCGCCCAACATCAGCCCGCCGGAAAAGAGATGGAACAGCGGCGGGGCGAATTTCTCCGGGTTCATCCAGTGGATCAATCCGGCGGAGATGATTACGGCGATAAAAACCCCCAGGGGAATCCGCCAGTTGATGACATTTTTCCGCAGCAGGTAGAGGCCGCCCAAGATCAGCAGCAGGGCGCTGGTTTCTCCCAGGGAGCCGGCCGTATTCCCCAGCAGCAAATCTTTGAAAGCGGCGACTTCCCCGACAAATTTGGCCTGGGCCAGGGGGGTTGCGGCGGTCATTGCATCGGCGGTGCTTTTCAGAAAAGGGATGCTGAAGCTGTTTCCTTGCAGTTCCCAAAAACGGCTTAGATTTCCCGCGGGCGTCCAGGTGGTGATAGCCACCGGAAACGAGGCTTGCAGAAAGGCCCGCCCCACCAGGGCCGGATTAAAAATGTTCGCTCCGATTCCGCCAAAAAGCGCCTTGCCCATAAGAATCGATACCGCGGCGCCGATAAAAGCCATCCACAGGGGAATCCCGGGAGGAAGCACCATTGCCAGCAGCAGACCGGTTAAAAAAGCGCTGCCGTCATAAAGGGGATTTACCGGCGAGGTTTTGCTGCGCGACACCGCGTATTCGGTCAGCATGGCCCCGCCAATACAGGTTGCCATGACCAGCAATGCACTGACGCCGAAGTAATAGACGCCCGCCAATGCCGCCGGAAGCAGCGCGTAGATTACTTGCCGCATCATCAGCGGGGTGTCTTCCTGCAATTTTAAAAAGGGGGAAGAAGTCAACAATAATTTGGGCGTCGCCGTTTTCATATCCGATTATTCCTTCTGTGAACGTCGCAATTCATCACACTGATCACCCGGCTTTCTTTTGCTTAGCCATTTTCTCCCGCAGCAACCCTTTTGCCACCCGGAACCGTTGCACCAGGGGAATGTTGGAGGGGCAGACATAGGAACAGGAGCCGCACTCCACACAATCCATAATATGAAAATCCAACATTTCCTCGTAGAGCCGCATTTTGGCTAACTGGCCCAGCCGGCTGGGGTTCAGGTAGACCGGGCAGGCGTCCACGCAGCGCAGGCAGCGGATACAGGGGTATTCCGGGCGGATTTGCACTTCCTCCTCGGTCAGCGTCAGGATGCCGGAAGTGCCCTTCATGATCGGCACTTCCAGGTCGAGCTGGGGAGCGCCCATCATGGGGCCGCCAAATAAAATCTGACGGGTATTCTCTTTCAACCCGCCGCAGTATTCGATAACATCCGAAAGTTTTGTGCCAATGGGAACCATCAGGTTGGTGGGACGGTTGATGCCCGGCCCGGTGATGGTGACAATCCGCTCGATCAGCGGTTTGCCGTACTGGAAGATTTCCCCGATGCCGGCAATAGTGCCCACGTTATTTACCACGGTGTGCACATCGATGGGCAGTTTGCCGCTGGGCACCTCCTTGTGCAGCACCGCTTCGATGAGCATCTTCTCCGCTCCCTGGGGATATTTGGTAGCCAGCGGCACTACTTCGCAGTTCAGGTCCGCGGGAACACGCTCCCGCAGCAGTTCGATGGCGTCCGGTTTATTGGTCTCCACTCCGATGTAGGTCTTCTCGCTGTTCAGAATCTTCTGCACAATACGGATTCCGATAAAGATAGCCTCGGGATTTTCCAGCATCAGCCGATGATCGCTGGTCAGGTAGGGCTCGCACTCCACCGCGTTGACCATCAGAAAGCGCACCCGTTTCCCTTCCGGCACGGTGAGCTTTACGTGGGTCGGGAATGCCGCCCCGCCCAATCCCACAAAACCGCCCCGCTTGATCACTTCCAGCAAATCCTGCGGCGAGAGGTTTTCCCAATCGGTTTTGTGCTCATGAAACAAAGTCTGCGGCGAGTAGGGGTCTTTTTTGATGACAATGGATTCCACCATCCGCCCGCTGGGATGATGACGCGGTTCGATGGCAACCACGGTTCCGGTCATGGAAGCGTGCAGGCCGGTCGACACAAACCCGACCGGCTCCGCAATAAGCTGGCCGCGATAGACCTTATCGCCCTTCTTTACCACCGGGCGGGAGGGATTGCCCAGGTGCTGGCTTAACGGCAGAATCACCTCATCGGTAAAGGGCATCCGTTCGATGGGGATATTGCGGGTCATCTCCTTGTAATCGTGGGGATGAATCCCGTGGCGAAATGTTTTTTCCGATCTGTTTAAAAAAGAAAACATGGGGCTATTGGCCTCGATTCATTCAGGTTGTTCGTTACTATTCAGCCTACAAAATACCCGAAATACACAAAAATAATCGCTTTAAAGATTCTTGCCGATTAGTCATAAAAATTATCCTTTTCGTGTTTTTTCGCATGTTTAGTAGGCTGAATAGTTACGGTTATTCCAAAAATTTGCCGCTGCGTAAGCGCTGCTCTTCCAAAATCTCCAGTTCCCGCGCCCCGGATACCACCACTTCCGGGTCCGGAACCAGGTCTAAATTTTTATCCGGTTTTTGATAGGGTACCGAGTTGAGAATGACCTTCATAGCGTTGAGACGCGATTTATGCTTGTTATCGGCGCGGATGATCATCCAGGGGGCCTGGATGGTGTGGGTGCGTTTGAGCATTTTGTATTTCATTTCGGTAAACTCATCCCAGCGGTCCTGCGCCTGCAAATCCACCTCGCTGAGCTTCCACTGGCGGAGCGGATCGTTCTTGCGCCGCTCAAACCGGCGGGCTTGTTCCTCTTTGGAGACGCTGAAGTACAGTTTCAGCAGAATCGTGCCTTGCCGCACCAGGTCTTTCTCGAACCCCACCACGCCGTGCATAAAATTTTTATACTCCTCCCTGGTGCAGAAGCCAAACACCGCCTCGACCATAGCCCGGCTATACCAGCTACGGTCGAACAGCACAATCTCGCCCCCGCGCGGGAACTGTTCCACATAGCGCTGCAAACCCCACTGGGTTTTCTGAACCTCGGTAGGTTTCCCCAGGGCCACCACCCGGTAGTGCTTCTCATTCATAAAGCGGGTCACCCGGCGGATGGCGCCGCCTTTTCCGGCCGCGTCCCGTCCTTCAAAGATGATGATCATGCGCTTTTGATGCTCCTCCAGGTATTGCTGCATCCGGATCAGCTCCGCCTGGTAGGGGCGCAGTTCCTTCTCCTGGCGATATTTTTTTACCGCCTGCTTTACATCCGTTTTCAAACGCCGGTTTTCTTCCCGCAGCGCCTGGTAGGAGGCCAGGAACTCCTCCAGCGGGATCGTCTTGCCATCCATGGTGATGACAACGGGCTTTTTCTCCGCAGCCCCGGTTTTACCGGCAACCGCCCCGCGGCGATTATTCTCCGTCATGGTTGTTCTCCCGGGCAAGACGGCCAAGATATTCGCTTAAACTGCGTTTGAAGTACTCCGCATCCTGTTCCGCCCCGGTAAACCGAAACAGCTTTTGGCTAAGCCGCTGATGATAGATTTGAAAATGCTGCTGTTCCAGTTCCGCCAGCTTCTGCCGGTACTCCTGTTCCAGGGCTTGTTTTTCCCGGTCTGCCCCGGCCAGGGTTTCCTTCTCAATCTGTTCCACCAATTCCCGGTTCAGGCTGGCCTTGATGGCGGCAATTTCCTGCAGGAAACGCCAGCGCTCCAGTTGGGCTTCGCTTTCCCGGATCAGCCAGTCCGATACCAGCAGGCGGATGGTCTTCCCGGCCCCGTTTTCCACCTGGATATAAGCCTGCTTGCCTGCCCGCTCCTCGGGAGAAGCCGCCAGAAAATCCGACAGCGGCAGCATGTCCGGGTGATGCTTCGCGGGGGGAAGCGGGGTAAACTCTTCCCGGAAGCGGCCTTCATTGACCGCCCAATCCGCAAAGGTGATCGGCGCCTGTGTGGGCGGTTGCCCGGGAGCGCTTGCCGCGATCTTGCGGCAGGCCCAGTCACTCTCCACCTCCGGATTGCCGCGCAGGCTGATTTTATCCCGCAATGTTCCCGAAACAGCCGGATTGTAGACAAACATCGGGAAGGTGCGCGAGCCGATGACCAGCGCCTCTTGCCGGGCGGCCTGGTTGGGCAGCAGGCCCTGGATGTGCGGTTCCGCGGCGTAAATGTGGAACAGGGCCGGCAATTGCTCGCGGAAGCCGGTCATCGCCCCGTTGATGAGGTGATCCGGGTTGCCCGGGGTGGATTGCAGCACGTAGCCGTGGTAGTGGCTCATCGCCCACAAGCCGAACTCGGCGGCGCCGGAAAGCCGGCTGGCCGATTCCAGTTGCGAGAGGGTGTTGATCACCAAAATTTTGATCGGCAGACTGCCGGAAAGCACTTCCGATATGCCGCCCAGCACATGCCGGTTCAGGCTGGCCGCATCGCAGACCATGCACACCGGCGGGCACATCTCCCGTTCTTCCTCGTTAAAAGCGCTGGAATCAAATTGCGCAAAAAAGGCGTCATGTTCTTTGGGATTATATTCGTCGCGCTGTTCCAGTTCCGCCTGACGGATCACGGCAAAGTGTTCCGCCATGGTTTGGGTTAAGCCCTGGTAGAGCCCCTGCGCGGCCCCGGCAATGTTTCCGCTATCGACATTCAGCCAGGGATAGGGGAAAGGATTGTAAGGATAGAGCAGGCCCCACAGCAGCGCATCTCCCGGGTTTACCACAAAAGCCATCCGGGAGCGCGGATTTCCCGCCGCAGATTTGCCAAACCGGCGATGGATTTCTTTCAACTCTTTCAGCAGCTTGTTTAAGCGGCGCGACTGCCGGGCGTCCAGACCCGCTTTTTTCTCTTCGGAAATCAGCGAGGCCAACGCTTCCGGGGAGAGTTCCTCTTGCTTCAGTTCATCCAGGCGGCGGCTGAACTCCTCAAAATCATTGATGTGCAGGCTGGTTTGCACCCGGCCCTGGATCTTTGCTTCAAGTTCGTTCATCAGCGTTTCGATTTTCTGCAGAAAGGCGTCGATGCGGGGCTGCATGGTTGCTTCTGCCGCCGCAGTAATCAGCCGGATGGCTGTTTTGACGCCGCTGCCGGGATAGGCCCCGTCTCCGCCGGGCAGGGTGTAGTAGACTTGTTTATTCAGCAGCCGGTAGACGGCGCCCTGCTGGGTTTCCGGGTCAATGTACGGCTCGATCTCTGTTTGGGGAACCTCCGGCAGCGCCATCTGGAAACGCCAGTTTTGGCGATATTGCTTCACCAAATCCGGGGTTTGCTGCACCCGTTCCAGGGCGTTTTCCGGGCAGAGCTCAATACATTGCCCGCAGTTTTTGCAGCTAAAGGGATTGACGGTAATGGAAAAGACCTTGCCGCTCCCTTTCCGGGCTTTTTCGGGATCGGTGAAAAACATCTCGGTGCGGGCCAGGGGATAGTCCGGGGCAATTTCCAAAACCCGGTTGAATTCACTGCGAAGGTCGGCCTGCTTTTCCTCATCCAGGCCCATTTTCTCCAGCAAATGGCGGAATCCCTCTTCCAGCAAAGCGCCCAGAGTGCGGTATTGATGCAGTTCGTCTTTGGCAAACAGGCGGGTACACTGTTTGCTGAGCGGATCGTTGATCCGCTGGAACTGGATCAGGCTGGCGCCCCTGTTTTTGGCGATTTCCAGGGCGACGCCAATTAGAGAGGCGATATCCTGGATGGTCGGCGGCAGGGCCGAATCCGGGCACTGGGACCAGCACACCCCGCAGGCGGTACAATTTTCCGGGATGAGGTGGGGCAGGTGGCTGCGGAACGAAGTCATATCATGAAAAGCGCTGGTGCGGGCCGGCAGTGCGCCGGCAGCCAAATGCGGATCGGGAAAAGTTACCCGGGCCTGTCCTTTCTCATACAGGTAGCCCACCGAATTCCAGAAACGCGCTAAATCATACAAACTGTCGTCGTTATCGGTAAAACCGGAGACGGTCCAGGGCGGTTCGGGATCCTGGACGGCCATTTCCTGGAAGGGCGGCAAGGTCGCCGGATCGATCAATTCGGCCTCGCGGATACCGGCTTTCAGGGCCCGGATGATGTCTTCTACCAGAAAATGCGAAGCGCCGAACTTCTCTTTAAGCTGCTGCCGGAACAGCCGGAGCACTACTTTCCGGGCCGCTTCATCCAGCCCCGGCTCGCTCTTGATAAACGCCCCGATCATAACCTGGATGACCAGTTGACGCAGGTAGCCGGGCACCGTTACAATTTCCCGGGCAATCTGCTGGGCGTCAACCCGGCAGAGACGCAGGCCGCGCCGGTTAATCTGCTCGCGCTGCTCATCAGAGAGCGTCTCCCACAGTTCCCGGGCGCTCAACGGGGTGGAAATGATGACGCCGGCCTGGTCGGCCAAACTGCTGAAATCGGGCAGCAATCCCGGGTCTTCCGCCAGCAGGGCATTGGTTTTAGCCAGTGTGATAAACGCCGTGGAGAAGCCGTCGGGGGAGTCGCTTTTATCCAGGATGATCGAGTAAGCTTCCGGCTGCACGGCCGAAGCGGCGTGTTCTTCCAGAAAGGAGTGCACCGGATGCTGGCTCTGCAAGGCCATCACCCGGGCAAAAATACCGTTGAAGGTCACAAAGTCCGGGGTCGGGTAGGCCCGCAGTTGAATTTTAAGAGTCGGCGGAAGGTGCTCCTCGCCCGCAGCGTTGCCGTGCACGGCTGTCTGCTCCCGGTCCGGATAGGCCCGGTTAAGCTGCTGCTGTTCCGCCTCCAATTTGGGGAAAGCGTGCACATCCGGCTTAAAATTGACGCCCAGGAAATAGCGGCGGGTGTTGCGGCCCCCGGGAAGCATGTTCTCGATCATGGCAACCAGATCGGCAAAAGAGGGACGCGCCAAATCCGCCCCGTAGATACCGCTGTAAATTGCCGGCCGGCTGCCGGGCTTCGTCGCAGCAACACTGTCTTCCAGCAGAGATTGGAGCCGGCGGGTAAGATAGAGTGTCTCCGGCGCTGCGCCTTGTTCCAGGATCGTCAGCGCTTTTTTCCCGGCCATCATCGGCATAAGCAGTTCCGCGGGAAACGGCCGGAAAGCCCGCAGTTGCACCACGCCCACCTTGGTTTTATGTTTTGCGGTAAAGTAATCGGCTACCTGTTTTAAGTCCCGGGACAACATGCCCTGGGCGATGACCAGGTAATCGGCCTTCTGCCAGTTCCAGCCTTCCACACCGGTATAAAGTCGGCCGGTCAGGCGGGCAAACTCCCGGAAGGCTTCTTCCAGCACTTGCCCGACATGGGAGTAAAAGTAGACCTGCTGCGCAGCTTGATTTTTGAAGTAATCATTACCCTGAAAATGTGTTCCCAATCCCAGGGGGCGATCCATGCTGATCAGGCGGGGGATGCGCCGGCGCTGTTTGCCAAAAATCAGTTGCTGGGCCGGGGTAGGGGAGTCAATCATATCCCCGGCGTCGCCCAGGTATTGGCTAATCAGGCGCTGATCGGGCATTAAAATCGTCTGCAAACTGTTGACAGCAAATTGCTCCTCAAAACCGATCACCGAGGGCAGCAGCGTGCGCTCGGCGCAGTAACGGGCGATTAAAGAAAGATCGGCCAATTCCTGCAATCCGGCGGCAAACAATTGCAGGCCCGGCTGCGGAACCGCACCGAAATAAGGTTCGTGGCGATGCCGGCAGCCCTGAAAAATGACGAAGGGCGCCAGCGGGCTGCTCTCGGGAAGTTGCAGGCTTCCGCTACACTGCGCCGGGATGATTGCTGCGCTCCGCTGCCCGGTCAATGCGCGGCTATAGGCAGCCTGCCCGTCCGCTGATGTATCCGGAAAAGCCCCGCTTAGTTGCGATATCCGCTCAAGAAGCTCTTTCCCCTCCACCAACTCCGGTTGGCCCGGGTAGGGGGCTTCCGGCGCTGTCGGGCGATTTTTTCGAAAAGGAAGTTTCATAAGATATTTGGCCTTTGTTTAACCTGATCTTTATTGTTTTCGTGCTTTGCTTTCAACTCCTGTTTGGAAACACCCTTACACTTGAAACTCTGTTTCCGTTCGGCGCTTTGGCTTTTTACCCCCAGGAAACAAAGTTTCCGTTCCTGGCGCCAGGCGACCCCGGCAGCCGGGATCGCTACGAGATGTAAACCACTCACCACTCACCCCCGGCGCTTCTTACCGGATCGCCTCAGATGCTCTCCTCATCCTCCTCGGCTTGCAGTTGCTCGACTTTGGGCGCGTCGTCCAGCCAGACAATTGCCCCGGTGGGGCAGCGCAGCACAGCGATTTCGGTTTCCAGTTCCAGTTTTTCCGGGTTAATGACCGGAAGATTGTTCTGCATAGTAATCAGCCCTTCCGGCGCATCGGCGGCGCAGCGCCCGCAGGCGGTGCAGGCCACTTTACATTGTTCCAGGATTTCATCACCCTCTAAGAGCGATTTGCAGCGCACCAGCAAATGCCGGTTGATGGGCATCAGCTCGAACAAATCTTTCGGGCAAATTTCCACGCAGTCGCCGCAGGCGGTGCATTTAATCACATCCACTATGGGAATATTGACAGCGGTCATTTGGATGGCGTCAAAGGTACAGGCGACTTCGCAGTCTCCCAGGCCCAGGCAGCCGTAGACGCAGGCCTTGGGGCCGCCGTAGACCGCAGCGGCTTCCCGGCAGGAAACCGATCCGGCATAGAGGCCGGCCTGGGCGGCTACATCCGTACCGCCGGCGCAGTGCAGGCGGGCGACTTTCTTTACCGCCGAGCCGGGATCGATGCCCAGGTAGTTGGCCACCGATTCTGCTGTTTCCGGGCCGCCGACCGGGCACTCGCTGGGAAGCGCTTTGCCGACGATGACCTGCTCGGCAAAAGCGCGGCAGCCCGGTTGCCCGCAAGCGCCGCAATTGGCCCCGGGCAGCAAATCGGTCACCACGTCGATGCGGGGGTCTTCATACACTTTTAATTTAGAATTGGCAATGGCAAGAACAACCGCCAGGGCAATGCTCAATCCGGCTAAAAATAGAATCGCAGTGCTAATTTCCATTTCCATCTACCGTGTCAGGTAAGGCCGCCTCTATTATGTGAGGTTGAGCCCGCCGGAACGCAACGCCCGGCGGCCTCAACCCATTGAGGTGTACGCCTAATTAAACTTTTCTGCTCGCTTGATCAGCTCTTCCAGGCCCGGCTCATCCGGATTTTGGGGTTTCCCCGGATGGATAATATGAACCGGGCACGCCTCCGCTGCTTCTACCAATTGCCGGAAAGTGCCTGCACTGGGATCTTTTATGTATGCTTGTTTGTTGTCATCGTAAGCAAACATCATGTTGTTCTTGTTAATGCAATCGTTGCAACTGGTGCACAGCGGGGTGTCGATGTAGGGCTCATCAAATGAGAGACTTTCTTCTTCCTCTTCTTCGACCGCGGGTTCCGGCTCGGCGGTCTCTGTCTCGGCCTCGGCGGCCGGGCCGGGGGCGGCTGCCGGAGCAGCGGGAAATTCCGCCGTAACCGGTGTACTTTGGCCTTCCGACAATAATCCGGCCGCAATCCGGGAGATTAAATCTTTGCTTAACTCCTGGACGGCCTGACTCATCTCCGCTTCGTGAGCAGCCTTCAGTTCCTGAATCTTTGTTTCGAACTCGGCGGCAATTTTTTCCCGTTCCGCCTCCAGCAGGGCCAGGGCGTGGGAGTTATGGATGCCGCCCAATTCCTGGAGGCTTTTCCATTTCAGGGTGACCCGGTCGAGCTCGCGCATCATTTTTTCGGTCATCAGAATTTTGCGCAAGACGCCCTCATCATCCACGATATAGACGAACGGCAGCCGGTTTTCTATATCGGCGTCGGCCGCGGCCAGGAAATCCTGCAGGGGCATCAGGTGCTGTTCATCCACTTTGCCGGTCACATCCCAAAAATTCTCCCGGAAGCGTTGATCGGGCACAAACCAGTCCATCAAAGTAAAGGCCAGGCTGGCTACCGCTTCTTCCTGGTTTTGGTCAAGGAATTTGAATTCGCTGACCGACCAATCTTTTTCTGCCTCGGGATTGCCTTCCAGGGAGAAGCGCTCCCGCCAGGTTCCCCCGTTGTCGGGGTTGAACTCGAACACCGGGAACAGGCGCGATTCCAGCGCGCCGGCGGCGGAGAGATAGCCGTGCATATCGGTTTCATCTACGGCCACC
>JAJRYW010000031.1 GCA_024275555.1 Calditrichota bacterium
TCCCCTGTTCACCTCCCTGGGTTTTGGCGCGCTGATGTTTTTGATAGCCAACCTGGTTTTTGCCCGGAAAGATTTTTGAACTCGAACCCATTTAATCCGCCAATTAACCGTTTTGCCCTTCCGGCGAAACAGCGGATAGAACCCAAGAAGGAGATAAGATGATGCAAACCCGATTGAACAATCCCACCCCGGGGCTATTTTTAGCGGGGCTATTTTTAGCGGGGCTGTTTTTGGCGCTGCTGCTCTGGAATTGCTCCGGAGAAAAATCCGAATCGCTGAGCGGCGAGATGCAAACCGAACTGGCCCAGCTTCCGGCCGGATTCGACGGGCTGATCTATACGAATGTGAAATCCATGAAATCCAGCCCGTTCTTTAAAATGATGATCGAAAAACATACTCCGAACTGGGAAAAGGATCAGGAGTTCAAGCAGTTTTGCGAGGAGACCGGTTTCGATCCGCTGGAGGATATAGAGGAACTCTACCTGGGTTTCAGCGCCCCGGAGACCCCGCGGGAAAAGAATGCCCTGGTCATCGTCAAAGGCAATTTTGATGTGGAGAAACTCCGCAGCTACTTCGGCAAACATGGGCAGTCCGGGCCGATCGGGGACGCCGGTTATGAGGGGTATTTTTTTGATGCACCCAACGGAGAGGCCATGCTCCTGGCGCTGGTCGATCAGCATCGTATTGCCTTAGGCAAATCGGCGCTGCTGGAGAAATATCTTACCGGTTTAAAAAACGGAAATAAGGCAGACAACGGTTATGCGAAGCTGGTCAAACCGGTTCGATACAAGAACGGGGCCTGGATGAGCGTCAACACCGCCGGGATGATGGAGAAAGTGCTCGATCAGCTGGACCGTAATCCGGACCTGCCCCGCTTCCCGGCGCTGGAACATGTCAAGTATGTCCAGTGGTCGATGAAAGCCGACCAGGAATTGAATTTTGACGCCGCCGGCGATTTTGGCGAAGCCGAATACGCCAATTTGTTTCATGACGCCATTAAGGGAGCCCTGGCGGCCTTTAAACTGGCGGTCAGCCGGGACCGCCGGGTGATTGATGTTATCAACAAGATTGAGGTGAAAAAAGCTGGCAGCCGGGTCTCGGTACATGCCAGCCTGAATCAGGACGATCTGAAAAAGCTGATGGCGCACCGTCCCGGTTTAGCGCGGAAATGACGAGAAAACTGCCTGTTATACTGAGCTTGCCTGCCCCGCTCCAATGCCAACGGCACCACGTTGTGGCGGCACCACGTTGTGGCGGCACCACGTTGTGGTTGGGGGCGAATGGGGGAGGGGGCTGGCAGCCCTGTCGGTCGTTTCGACGGGCTCAACGACCTTGTTACGAGCCACCCAATTTATTTGCAATTGACGGGCGAGGATGCCCGATCGCTGTTTAGTATGACGAGAAGTTCTACCCAAGCCCCCTGAGCTTGTCGAAGGGGAGAGAAGGGTGCAGTAAGTGCCGCGTTGCAGAAAGACGTAGATGCCGGATCACGCCCGGCCTGAGGCGGGCAAGAGTTACGTTGTTTTCCCGAGCAATATCTCCATCACCAGGTTATGGAAACGGGGCCGGAACTCCGGCATGGGGTTGGGCGCCGGGGTGGGATGCACGCGGTTGCTGAGCAGCACCACCACAATCTCGCGGCGGAGATCCATCCAAATCGATGCGCCGGTAAAACCCAGGTGCCCGATGGTCTGGTGGGAGAAGTATGTTCCGGCGCTGCTCTTATCGCCGGGGACATCCCAGCCCAGCGCCCGGGCGTCCTTCTTTTGATCCACCCGTTGCAGAAAGGTTTTCACGGCCGAGCGGGAGATCAATCGTCGCCGGTTATAAATCCCGCCCTGGAGGAACATCTGTCCCATGGCGGCAACATCGGCGGCGTGCCCGAAGAGGCCCGCATGACCGGCAATCCCCCCCAGGGCAAAGGCGTTGCTGTCATTTACTTCCCCGCGGATACCCTCCGGCCGCAGTTCATCCGCGCCGGTGGGCGGGATTCCGGCCCGTTCTTGCTCCCGGGGGGTAAAGCGCAAAGAATCGAGCCCCATGCGCCGGTAAAACTCATTTCGGCAAAACTCATCCAATCGCCGCCCGGAAACCCGTTCGATGACGTCGCCCAGGATGATGAATCCCAGGTCGCTGTAGAGCGTTTTGGCGCCGGGGGGATACTCAAGCTCTGTGGAAAGAATGGCGTTAATGACGGCCTCCCGGTTCGGTCCAAGCCGATAAAGCGGTTTCCAGGCCGGCCAGCCGCTTCGGTGCGCCAGGAGGTCCCGCAGGGTAATCTGCCCCTGGGGGCGATCATCTAAAGAGGGGTAAAACTCCCTTAGCTGATTGTCCGGGTGCAGCGCCCCCCGGTCGGCCAGGCGCATCACCGCCGGGGTGGTTGCCAGCACTTTGGTGAGCGAGGCCAGGTCGTAACTTGTTTCCGGCGTTATCGGCGTTGCCCCGGGCTGGTAATCCGCCTGCCCATATCCCCGCCAATAGAGCAAGCGGCCTTTCCGGGCGATCGCGGCGGAGCATCCCGGGAAGACCTGCTGATCAACGGCCTCCTGAAGCAGATCACAGAGCGGCTGCCAGTGGTATTTCCCGGAATCTGCGGAGAGCAGCGTATACTCGCGCGCCGGCAGGGAGAGTGATTTGTCCATCGGCCCGGGGAGCGTAACCGGGGTTTCTCCCCGGATGGGAATAAAACTGCACAGCGCTTTAAAAGCCGCCTGCTGAGAGGCGGCCACATAGCTGTAGGTCAAAAAAAGCGCGTCGATATTTTTCAGCTCATCCTTCAGGTGGGCGGCCTGGTAGGGATTGCCAAACAAAAACACGATGGCGGTGCGCTGCTGTTTTTTAAGCTGTTGCAGGAGCGCCCGCACGCTCTCCCAATCAATTTCCTGGAGATGATTGGCAAAAGTGCGGAAATAGAGCGACACCACCGCGATGTTTTTCGGAGAGCCGGGCAATTTTTCTATAGCCCGCCGCAAGGGGTTGAGGTGCTGGCCCGGTGCGCCGGTTTCTTCTTTTAGTCGTTGATTAAAATGCTCCAGCGGGGGCGAGTCGAACCGGGTATCGGTAAAAATGTAATGATCCACGCCCTTCACTTTTGGCAAGTTGAGCGGAAAGCGCCGGGAGCGGTGCAGCAGGGTAAGCGCCTGCTCGGCGGCGCGGTTGGCCAGGCCGATATGGTTGGGATGCTCCACCACCTTGTAAACCCGGTGCGGGTTGGCCTGTTTGGGCCGTTTGGCGTGCAGCCAGCGCTTTAGCCGGAAAATGCGCTCTACGGCTTGCTCGGCCTAGTAGCGGAAAGCCTCGTCGTCGGCGATGCGTTCTGATAGCAGCCGGTGGGCCAGGGGCAATTGTACCGGCATCAGCAGCACA
>JAJRYW010000605.1 GCA_024275555.1 Calditrichota bacterium
ATTCCATTGGCCGGATGGCCGGCCCGGCCAGCACCAGTGAGTGGATCCGCAAATATATCTTCCCCGGCGGTTATTCCCCGGCCCTGTCGGAAACCATGGCGGTGATTGAAAAAAGCGGTCTGTGGGCGGCTGATATTGAAATCCTGCGCCTGCATTATGCCAAGACCCTGAAAGCCTGGAACCGGCGTTTTCAGGCCAACCGGGCCCGGATTGCGCAGATGATTGACGAGCGGTTCTGCCGGATGTGGGAGTATTATCTCAGCGCCAGTGAAGCGGCCTTTCGCCATGGCGATCATTTTGTCTTCCAGATTCAACTGGCCAAAAAACGCGATGCGGTGCCGCTGACAAGGGATTACATTGCTGATTGGGAAAAAGCCCATCCGATCGAGGTTAAACGGAACAAGCCCCGGCAGGTTGCCTGAAACCGGAAGTCCGGCTTTTGTTGCCGGGGCTCAGCCGGTCTGAGGTTGTATCTCTGACCGGAACCTTCGAGCATCGCCGCTACTTTTTTTTGCACGAACGTTCCGGTGCGGGAGTACAACTCCCGACCGGCGGGGAGTTGGAAATACTTCACGCGGGACTAGTGAAGACGTTTTCCCATTTCTGCAGCACAGTAGCAACAAATTCGAAGGCATTGCGCTCTGTACCATCCTTGAACTTGAACGTAATGCTCCGTTCTCCGATTCCATAGCCTCCTTTGCCATACCGACCAACGCCATAACCTTGCTCGATTTCGACGGTCGGTGAGCCTGCTTTCTCCTTGACACCCCGCTTGCTATCTCCATGTTTTGAAGTGTTCGCGGCATGTTCGCATAGAGCTATGTCCGGATCGGTTCTCAGAGCCGTCGCCTTTTTTCGCATTTCCCTATCCGACTTTTTCTCAACCAATTCGACAAGATGCCACGCCGTCTTGCAAAAATCGTCCATATCGTCAGGGTGCATTCCATCCTTTTCAAGCCGGTCCGCGATCCGGCGCAGCTTCTTAAAGTGATCTTCTGGCGTAATAAGAAAAACCACGGCCTCTGTCTCCCTGCGATAACATTTATGGTACTGAAATTACGGTGACGCTTTACTAAATACACTTAATTACTCCAATTACGGTGCCCCCGTGCCGGAAGGGTTTTGCGGCTGGTTTTGAGGCAATTATTGCCTTAGTGGCTCGATGTCTGATACGTCGATGAATTTTTCCGCGCGCCAGGCATCGTAATCTGCCTGCAGGCGGAGCCACAGGCCGGGGCCGTTGCCGAGCAACTTGCCCAGACGGGCGGCAAACTCTGGTGTGACCGGGCGTTTTTCGCCAAGAATTGAATAAACATGCTGGCGGGAAACACCAAGGCGACGGGCAAATTCGGCTTTGCCAAAATCCAGGTCGGGTAACACATCTTCGCGGAGTAATTCACCGGGGTGAACAGGTGTAATATCGGGATGCCTTAGTGTCATTTGTAAATTCCTAATGGTAGTCAATTAAATCAACATCAAATGCGTTGCCATCTTCGAAGC
>JAJRYW010000606.1 GCA_024275555.1 Calditrichota bacterium
GAAGTCACATTAGAGAAATGTTGCTATTGTTAAGCAATCTTCATGTCATGCTGAGCCTTCGGCGTGAGCTCAGTCGAACGCTTGTCGAAGCATGGCAAATATAGACGCAAACGTGTCACCCTTCAACAAGCACAGGGTGACATAGAACAAGTAAATGGTAAACCTTCCTGTGGCAAAACGGCGTAACATCAGTTAATTATACAAATTTAATGTTTTTAGAGCAGACTCAAGTATAGTACTGCCATACCTGCTCATAGAGCCGTTGAAACAACCCCGCCCGGGCCTGAACACAAATAAAAATTAGTGAATATGCTGATCTAAAATACCATTTTATAGCATAAAAGGCAAAACTATAAAATGCATAGGGAGAATTTCATAATTTGCAGCAGTAAGCCCTGACAGTCTTATTGGGACGCCAGGGCTTACCAGGTGGATCACCGGTAGATTGTTTTGCTAATCTTTGCCAATTTTTTGGAGCAACGTTGCCGCTTCCTGGAAATAAGCGCTTCCGGGGCCAACCTGGGCCAGGTAGGCGCGGCATTGCAGCGTCTCCCCGCGAAAACCATGGGCCAGGGCGATGAAAAACACTTCCCGGTCGTCGGTGTCCAGGGCAAAGCGGTTGGCCAGGGCTTTGGCGCGGATGAGTTGGCTGAGGGTGCTTTTAAACTGCGCCTCGGGGATATTGCGGATGTTCTTTTCCCGCAGAAAAGCCAGGCCGGTCAGCCCCTGGTAAAAGTAGTAGTTTTGCACCAGTCGTTTATAGCGATCCAAATCTGTCCGGGGAATTCCCGGAAAGGCTTCGGTCGACTGGGTAAGCTGTGTTTCCAATTCCTGTACCATATCCTCCCCGCGTTGCCAGTAGCGGAGTGCGGTTTGGTAATCACGTTTTTGGTATTGTTTCATTGCTTCGCTATAGACCGCCCCCAGCGTGTTGGCGATCCGGATGATCCGGTTTTCTGCCTCGCCGCCCCGGAAACCGCTGCTTACTTCACTGCCGGCCAGGGAGAGATCGGCCGGGTTGCTGTAGGGAAGCGCTTCGTTCCAACGATAGACGGCAAAGGGGTCCTGGTTGCCCGGCAGAAACAGCACGGCTAAGACGACCAGCAGGGCCAGGGCGGCGGAGAGCCCCCCGGCAAAGCGTACACTGGGAAGCAAATTGCCCAACGGTTTCCACAGCGCCTCGCCAAATTGGCGCAATTTTTCAACGACAGATTCGCCGGGGCCGGGTTTCAGCACGGTCTCTGCCAGCAATTGCCGGTTCGATTTGACTCCCCGCAAATCTGCGACGCTTTCCGGCAGCGGTTCTGCGGCAAGGGTGGGGGAGAGGTCTTGCAAAATCAGCATGGTTTTTTGAAAGACCGCTTGAGAGTGCAGCAAAGCGCTGATAAACTCCTGGCGCTGTTCTCTCGCGGCGGTTCCGGCCAGCCAATCTCCCAATGCAGTTGAGAGAGACTCGAAGTCCGGTGTATCTTTACCTGTATAGGGAGCGCCCGGATCAATTCGGGGATCATTCCGGGCTTCCGTTAATAGTTCCAAGAGTAGCCCAAAACCGGCATCCTGTTGGGCCCGTTTACGGAGATGTTCTATCTCTTCCGGGGCGGCTGCGCCGCTTAAAAAAGCGCTTAACAGTGTTGGGGTGATCGTTGATTCAGTTTTCATATTCAGTCTCTCTGGTTAAGTTCTCCTCGCAATCAACCGCCACACCTTTTGATGTGACTACTATCACAGAGACTAATGATTTTGGGTTTCTCTCAAAAAATCTACTTTTTTTTTGCCGCAGCATTTTTTTTATGTAATTCACTGTAGGTTAAGTAGAAGGACTGCATCACCTCGGTATAATGCTCAAAGCATAAAAAGCAAGAGTTCAGGTGGTGGAAAAAACGTTCGCAAAGCGGCGGTTCCGGCAGCGCGGCAGTGTTTTGATCTCTGAATAAAGCCAGCAGAATTTGCGGTTTCCGGAGCAGCAGTGATCCCTCGCTTCCGCATGGTTCCGGCGCCAGGAGGTCTTGCCAGTCTGCGCTTTGTTCGGATGGCAGGCGGCTTTGCATAAACTCTTGAACGGCATTCCGTAAGCCCAGTTCTTTTTCATTCAGCGTTTCCCCGAATTTGGGCAACTGCTCCGGCGAGCTTTGGGTCAGCACCAGGGCAATCAGCCGGCCTAGTTTAGCCGGAGACAGTTGTTGCAAGCCGATGTCTAAGGCGTCGTCCGTCATCTCATCTCCGCTGAAGATTCCCGAAGTATTTTTCGGAGCCGGTGCACCACGTTGTCCACCGTGCGGCCGCCCATGCCTTTCAGGCAAGGCAGGGCGTCGATCATGTCCAAATCAAAATCCGCCCAGGTATAGATGAGGAATAAGTGGATGTCCCGCTGGAGGTTCCGGCGTTTGCCCCGGCTTAAGCGAGCCACGGTTTCTTCATACAATTCCCAGCGGGTGCTTTGGCTGACGCTGCTCATCTGGTAACCCGGCAAAAACTCGCCCGGCGATTCGCTGCGCTGATCCTCTTTTTCTTCCATGACAATCCGGTCATGCCGGAATAAGCGGTTTTTCAGATATCGCCCGGCGCTGCGCTGGCAGATAATTGCTAACCAGGCTTTAAATTTGATTTCGTTATCGCGGTTCTGAAAATCACGCAGCACCCGGCAATCGTTCTGGCATAGATTCAGCAAAACGGTGGAGAGCACATCGTTTATGACGTCGCCGGTTTGCATATCCAGCCCGCGCGAGTTCCACTGGTAGCATTTCCGGGCGATGGCGTTGAGCATGGTATCCCGGTAACGGAGCATAAAGATGCTCCAGGCCCGCTCAAACTGTTCCCGGTTCCGGGGCTCGCAGAGCGCCTCAATTAATTGTGTAAAACTCATGGTCGCGGATGGTTGCAGCATGGCTACCGAAACGGATTTGTTCCTGAAGGGGTTATCCTATCGATTCGAAAGTTTAAAGGAATTGCAAGAAAAGATCACCGACGAATGAAGGTAACAGCTTTTGAGATTAAATTCAAATAATTAATAATTTAGGGCGATTTCGGCGGGGAAGAAACCGGGGATATCCACCCCATTCTTTGGAAGGTTGCCCGGCGTTTCTTTTGGGGAACAAAGAGGTCCGGCTTTGGCAGATGAGCCGCTTATCCCCCAATCCGCCGCCCCGATTCCGGATACGGATTGGGCGCCACAGGCTTACCGCGAAGGGCAGATGATAAAAAATGATGCATTGAAACCAATCCAACACTATGATGTCTGACAGGATTGTATTATATTCCCAGCGCTTTTAGCTGCTCTTATTACGGTGTGTGAGATCGCCCACACAAGTTGTTATGGAGGTCCGAATGAATCGTTCCCGTAGTATATTCCCCGCCATGAAAATAATATCTGTATTATTGGTCGTTTTTGCCTCTACGGCCCGGGCCCAGTCCTTTCCGGCGCCGCCGGTTCTGTTCCCGGCGCCGCTCAGCCCCCGCATCGCCAATTACGACATCGCGGTGCGCCTGGAACCGGAAACGCGGATGTTGTATGGGAAAGAAATCCTTACCTGGAAAAACACTTCACAGGATGAAATCACCGAACTACAATTTCATCTCTATCTAAATGCTTTCCGGAACAACCGTTCCACCTTTATGATCGAGTCGGGAGGGGCGCATCGGGGTTTTAAACTTGAGAAAGACGGCTGGGGATACATCGAGGTGGATCGAATTACCCGCCTGCCCGGAGACGGGGGCGAGGCCCGGCAGCGTCTTTCACAACTCCGTGAAGCGGAGAGCGATACACTCATCCCCGGAGAAGACTTAACCGCACTGAAGCAATTTATCCAGCCGGACACCCCGGAGCATGTCCACGATAAAACCGTGATGCGGGTTCCGCTCCGCGAGCCATTGCCGCCCGGGCAGACCATCTCGCTCTACATCGAGTTTACCGCTCGTCTTCCTCAACCCCCTTTTGCCCGAACCGGGGCGAAAAACGAATATTTTTTTGTGGGGCAATGGTTTCCCAAAATCGGGGTGTATACGCCGCAGGGATGGAACTGCCATCAATTTCATAGCAATTCGGAGTTCTTTGCCGATTTCGGGGTGTACAATGTGTGGATAACCGTGCCGGAAGAAAACATTGTCGGCGCTACCGGCCTGCAAGTGGGAGAGCCGCTTCTGAACGGCGACGGTTCCGCTACCCACTATTACCATGCGGAAGATGTGCACGATTTTGCCTGGACCACCAGCCCGGAATATGTGGAATTCAAAGGAAAAGCTCAGGATGTCGATATCCGGGTGCTGATGCAGCCCGACCATGTGGGCCAGGGGGCCCGCTATGTGGAAGCCGCCAAAGTGGCCGTGGAATATTTCCAGAATTGGTACGGAGATTATCCCTTTCCCAACCTGACCGTCGTCGACCCGCGCCGGGGAGCGGGAGGCTCCGGGGGAATGGAGTACCCAACCTTGATTACCGCCATGACCCGCTACGGTCTGCCGGAAGGAATCCGCCTGGTGGAGATGGTCATCATTCATGAATTCGGGCATAATTATTGGTACCACCTGCTGGCCTCGAACGAATTTGAGGAAAGCTGGCTGGATGAGGGGATCAACACTTACACCGAAATACAAATTATGGCCGATAAGTACGGGCCGGGCAACGGTGTTGATTTTATGGGGCTTAAAATTGATGACCTCTCCTTCCAGCGTTTTCAGTATTTGATGCTTCCGGACGCCGATCCGATTTACCGGAAAGCCTGGGAATTCTACTCCGGCAGAAGCTACGGAATCAACTCCTATTCCAAGCCGGGGCTGGTGCTGACCACTCTGCAAAACCTGCTCGGCCGGGAAACCATGGATAAAATTATGCGCACCTATGTGGAACGCTGGCGCTTTAAACACCCGACCAGTTATGATTTTATCGATGTTGCCAACGAAGTGTCCGGGCAAGACCTGAACTGGTTTTTCGATCAGGCCATCTTTAAGCGGTATACCCTGGATTTTGCGGTAACCCGGGCCATCTCCCGCCCTTACAAAAAGGCCAAAGGTTATGATTTTGAGGAAAAGACCCGGGAAGCCGTTCCCGATACAGCGGCGCCCGATACCACGGCCCCGGAAATCATCAACACGGATTCGCTGGAGGCGCTTGTTCCGGACAGCCTGGCCGACACAACCCTGTATTACAGCGAAGTAAAGCTGCGCCGCCTGGGAGAATTTGTCTGCCCGGTGGAGATCGAGATGGTCTTTGCCAACTGGGACACGCTGACTGAGCATTGGGACGGTAAATCGCTCTGGAAGAAATACACCTATCTCCGCCCGTCGCGCCTGCTCTCCGCGGAAATTGACCCGCAGCAGAAGCTGGTGTTGGATTTGAACTTTACCAACAACAGCCGGGTGGTAAAACCCCGCTTCCCGGATCGCCTGGGGGCCAATAAACTGGCGGTGCGTTTCCTGTTCTGGATGCAGGTGGTTCTGGAACAGCCGGAGTTCCTGAATTGGTTTACCATTCCCATCGGGTTCTAAGTTCATTAAGCAGGATCACAGGATGAACGGGATTATGACCCTGGGGATAAAAGAAATATCACAGACCGGAGTATCAAACTTCAGTCTGACAAACATATCCGGTGCTCTTTTCGTGAGTTTCCTGCCGCCAGCATTTGCGGAAATAACCTGGCATCGGAATACCGTGGAGACCGGTATTCATCATCAAACGACATAGAGAAAATAATTGCAGAAGAGGATGAGAGATGGTTTTTGCTTGCTTACGAGCCGGATTGCTGCGCATGTGGAATGCCAAACGGATGATCCTGATATATTTTCTGACCAATTTTATTTTCGGTTTGCTGATCATGCTTCCCCTGCGGGCCAGTTTGAACAGTTTTCTGGACAGCAGCCTGATGGGGCGTCGCTTAGCCGGCACGATCAACATGGATTTTGTGTTCGAGTTTATTAAGCATACCCCTTCCATCGGCGGAGTGCTCATGTCGATGCTTGTGGTGGTGTCGTTGCTGTACTGGGGAATTAACCTGTTCTTGTCCGGCGGTGCACTGGCGGTCTTTATTCAGGAAAATGAATACAAGCGGGAGCGTTTTTGGGGCAGCGCCGCCTGGTTCTTCGGGCGTTTTCTGCGCCTGTTTCTGTGGGGAATCCCCGTTTTTGCGCTGCTCTTCTCGGTGCAGTTTATCTTCCTGGGGCTGGAAAAACTGATTTTCGGTTCCGATGCTTACGAGTCTGTGCTTTACTGGAGCAAGTGGCTGCGCACCATTGTTCGTTACCTGGGCATTGTGGTGTTCTTAATTATTTTTGATTACGCCCGGATTTACGTGGTTGACACCGATATCCGCAGCATGGGCCGGGCCATCTGGTACGCTGTCCGCTTTACCTTTACCCATTTGCGACGCACTTTTACGCTGGCCTTTACCTTCTCTTTGGTCGGCACCGTTTATTTGTTGATCTACAACCCCGTGGCGGACCTGATGTCGGCCCCCTCCCTGGCAGTGGTGTTGATGCTCTTCCTCTGGCAGCAGTTGTATATGCTGGTGCGGATGGTGATTCGGTTAGGCTTGTATGCCAGCGAGGTGGAGTTGCATGGGGGGCTTCTCAAATTAGCCGAGAAGAAAAAAGAGTCCGGGCCAACCTCGCAGCCGGCGGCCGGCGGATCAAATCCCGGGGTCGGGTTGCAGAAAGGTTAAGGAGCGGAGCGCTCAGCCGAGCAATACCCGGTTTAAGCGCTGCATTGCCAGCTCGATGCGTTGCGGCGGCTCTCCGGCAAAGCAGACCCGAATAAAATCGGGGTAGTCCTGCCCAAAATCGCTGCCGGGCGCTACGGATATTCCGGCGTCCAGGCAGTCGTCTATCACCTGCCAGTAGTCCCTGCCGCTAAGATAATCCTTTATTGAAAAAAACAGGTAGTAGGCCCCCTCCGGCAGGTGATGATCTGCTTTCAGTAATTCACTGCAGCGGTTGCGGGTGGCCTGGCATTCCTGCACAAACCGGTCCTGCCACTCGCGGCGGTTTTGCACCGGCTCGATCATCATCTGCTGGGCGATTGTGGCAGGACTATAGTATTGATGAACCATGACCTTGTTTAGCTGCTTTAGCAACTCCGGGTCGGCAACCAGGTATCCCAATCGCAGGCCGGCAAACATATACACCTTGGAAAAAGTAAAGATCGACAGAGTCTGTGCGGCAATCTCCCGGTTGGCGGCGATGGAAATATGAGCCCGGCCGTCGTAGGTCATGCCGTCGTAGGCCTCATCGGAAATCAGCCAGAGGTTGTGCTTTTTTACCACAGCGACAATCTGCTGCAATTGGGCCTCATCTAATACCTTCCCGCTGGGATTGTTGGGGGTGTTCAGGTAGAGCGCGACAGTTTTAGGGGTTATAAACTGCTCCAGGTGTGCGGCAATATCCCAATCCGGTTCGGCATAAAGGCGGTCGTAAAAAGGAACCTGCACCGGTACGCCGCCGGCCATTTTTACCATCCCCACAAAGAATGGCCAGCAGGGGGTTAACAGCAGCACCTCTTCCCCGGGATTCACCAGCCCCATCATGCCGATGTTTAAAGCGCTGCAGGCCCCGGCGGTGAGCATAATCGCATCCGGGTCTGCTGCAATCTGATTGTCTTCGGATAATTTTTGAGCCAGCGCCCGGCGAAGTTCCGGGATGCCCAGGGTGTTGCAGTAGCGGTTGAAATAAGGGTTTTCCCGGGTGAAGGAATCGGAAATCGGCAGGGGGTAGGGCGGTTGCCGGTAGGAATCGCCAATGTGCAGTTTCACTAAATCCGCCCCCTTCTCCCGCATTTTGGGAAGAAACTTTTCGAAGATAGAGCCGGGCAGCTGATCCACCCGTTGCGCATGATGAGGGTAGCGAGGCATAGAACTACTCCTGAGATTTGTCCTGGCTTGCTTTTTCGGTTAGGTAGTCATGCAGAACTCGTTCTGCTTTGCGGAAAGCCCGGCTGCGGTGGCTGATCTGGTTTTTGATCGACTCTCCCAATTCCGCAAAGGTTTGCTTATAGCCGTCCGGAACAAAGAGCGGGTCGTAGCCAAAGCCGCGCTGGCCCCGCAACTCCCGGATAATCCGGCCGTGCACCACTCCTTCCACGGTTGCCTCAATGTCCTCGCCGACAATTGCGGCCGCACAGCGGAACCGGGCCCGGCGCTGCGAGTCGTCCGCATCCTTTAAAGCGTCTAATAGTTTGCGGTTGTTGGCGGCATAATCATGTGCCGGCCCGGCGTACCTGGCCGAGTAAACACCGGGAGCGCCCTCTAAAAAATCTACCTCCAGGCCGGAGTCGTCAGCAATTGTGAGAAGGCGGGTATGGTGAAACACCGTTTTGGCTTTCAGCAGGGCGTTTTCCTCCAATGTGGCGCCGGTTTCCTCGATCTCGGGAATCTCCGGGAAATCTTCCAGGGAAAGCAGCCGCAGCGGCAGGTTTGTCCAAATATGCTGTATTTCCTCCACCTTGTGCTTGTTGCGGGTTGCTAATAAAATAGTTTGCGTGCTCAATGATCTCCCTCCGAATTGGTCTGTTCCAGGAAAAGGTTTAAATAGCCGACCGGCACCGTCTCCCGGAAGTACGGTTTCAGTTTTGCCAAAATGATGTTGAGATTATCCTGAGAAGCCTGGCGGTTGTATTCATCATCAATCACCGCCTCGAATTCCACAAAAGCGCCTAATTGATCGACCTGGTCGAGATGGATGCGCACATTGCGGAACAGGAACAGTTGCCGTTCTTTTTCGACGGTAGCCAGTTCTCCATAGGCGTCTTGCAGTTCGGCCAGGGTTGCTGCCAGGTCCTGGATCGGCGTCAGCGAGTAGTTGCTGATGCGGGGGCGGTCCTGATCGGGGCGATGGTATTCGATCAATACCGGCGGCCGCCCTGTTTCGATGCGAATTTTCAGCCGCCCCTCCGGAACCCGGAAATAGATATCTTTTTGCTGGCGCCGGAATTCAAAAGAGACAACTGGCAGAGCCTGCAGATACTTCTGGAGCGGCTCTGTTTCCTCGATCCGGTATTTGATCTCAATATTCTGCATGGTCTTTTCCCCGGGACGACAGGTTAAGTTAATTTTGATCCCCGGGATAATAGGGAGGTCTGTTCAATTTTGCAACCGTAAAAATTGGTTGCCGGGGCGCCTCAGCGCATGATGCGAAGTTGCTGCACGGTTTTCCGGGAGTCTACACTCAATTCGCAGAGGTAGGTTCCATTGGCCAGGGGGCGGCGATGAGCGTCGCGGGTTTCCCAGCGCACCGCATGGATGCCCTGCTCCAAAGGTCCGCTGAAAATTTTTCTTACGAAGATCCCCGTAAGTGTAAAGAGGGAAATTTCGACCTGGGCCGGGTGGGGAAGAATAAAGCGTAATACGGCCCGCTTTGCCGCCGGATTGGGGTGGGGCGGAAACAAGCGCAACGTTGCCGTGCTAAACCGGCTGCTGGGAATGTTAACCGTAGATGGTTTGACCGCTACCCGCAAAGAATCCCAGATAGGAGCTTCCGGACTGCAACCGGCAAAAATCAGATAATCGCCCGGCCTGGGAGCTTGCAAAGTAAACGAAAGTGTCCCGGTCGGCTTCTGATAATCAACGATCTCTCCCCGCGAGTCCACCAAAAATGCGCTGATTGGGGCCGGCAGTGTCTTGGGATCGCGATATACTTTTAATTGAAAGTTATCCGCAGGACGCACTGCCAGTAATCTATCCTGATAAAGATGACACCCCGAGCCGGCGCAATGATACCCGGGTGTATCGCCTTTTTGCGGGGGGGCAAAATTTAAACTCATCAATATACTTATCAAGATGAGAAAAGAAACAAAAATTCTCATCGGTCCTCTCCGAATAATGAATATAGCCCAGTAGAGTAATCAAATACTATACCATGTTTGCTGTGCAGTCCGGACAGGGATTTGCTAACAGGTTGGGGAGACTCCTGTAAAATAATTATACAAGAACAGTCGCCGGGAAATCCGGAAAAGATTTTTCGTTTTGATTTCGGAGCGAGGGAAACCTATATTCATCGTTTGGTTAGCTCTTTGATAAAAAGGTGCTGTTGAGGAATTCGGGGCGTGGCGCAGCTTGGTAGCGCACCTGCTTTGGGAGCAGGGGGCCGCTGGTTCGAATCCAGTCGCCCCGACGAGGTTTACTGAAGGTCGTGACGCTCCCTTAGCTCAACGGATAGAGCAGCGGCCTTCTAAGCCGTTGGTTGGAGGTTCGAGTCCTCCAGGGAGCGCAAAAAATTGCAATCCAGTAGTTGACAGCAGGAAAGGAATTTATTACATTCGCCCTGCCTTTGATGGTGGGTGTAGCTCAGTTGGTTAGAGCACCTGGTTGTGGCCCAGGAGGTCGTGGGTTCAATTCCCATCACTCACCCAAAATTTCTTTTTTTTGTTGATTTGTTTTTGAGCGCCCTCTATATTTGGCGCTCTCTTTATGAGAGATGATCTGTGACATAAGCTCCCATCGTCTAGATGCCTGGGACTTCCCGCTTACCTCGGGACAACAGGCATTCGATTCGGTGGAAAAGAAAAGAACTGCTCCCATCGTCTAGAGGCCTGGGACTTCCCGCTTACCTCGGGACAACAGGC
>JAJRYW010000607.1 GCA_024275555.1 Calditrichota bacterium
AGGGATTTACTCCTTGAATTGATTCGGAAAAAAAGCGCGCCGCCGCCGGACGCTATCAAATCTTTGCGATGGGGATGATTTCCCGGGGCGACGGGACGGTTCTCCTGCTTGCATTTTGGCGGGCTTCTGGCTATTTTGGTTTGGGCGGCAAGGTTGAGGCGAAGGAGTCGATCTTGAAGCGGTGTTTTCGAACGCGGCTCTCAGCCCCGCAGTGCAAGGAATGACGGTGATCCGTTCACGAGAAACCAAAATCAATAAAGAACAGGAAATTTGCTCATGGCCTGGAAGATTTTCCGTCGCAAGCAGAAGCAGAAACAACAAGAACCGCCGTTGTATGGCAATGTGGGATTCAGCCCGCAGGACTCCGTCCGGAAACCCTGGGAGACCAAAAAGCGCTGGTATCGCACGGGTTGGCTGTGGGGGCCGGTTGTAGCGGCGCTGGTGCTGCTATTGCTGTTTGGCCTAAAACAGAAGGGTTGGCTGGAACAGCAAGCCCTCCTCACCGGCGTGGTTCTGTATGCGGATAATATGCCGGCGGTGAATGTGCCGGTCCGTTTTTTGAACCAGGTCAGCTTTACCGATGTCAGCGGCCGGTTTGAGTTTACGTTTACTCCCCGCGACAGCATTGTGCCGCTGACTGTGGCGGGAGAGAGCTCCGGCGCCGCCCTGGTGCAAAATGTGCGTATCGACGACAGCCGGGATGTGCTGATTGTGCTGCCCGGAAAAAAACTACCGTTAGCGGGCCTCGCGGGCGAGCCCGCCTCCCGTCCCGCTGCTCCCGCTTCTGCTGCAACAACGCCTCCGCCCCCGCCCACCTCCCGTTTTGTATTTGAGGACGCCCGCTACCGGATCGAATCCGGGTTAACCTGGGCGCAAATGCTGGAACGCCATAAAATGCTGGCCAAACAGGATTTTCACCTGGGGCGGATTACCCACTCCGCTTCCCCGGGTAATCCGGCGCTGTTCAGCGGCGTCTGGTACCCCGGCGGAGAGCGGCAGCGATTAGTACGCGCCGAGAGCTGGGTGGAGTTTGTCAAAAAATGGCGCGAGTTTCAGGAGAGAGAATTAATCCTGGTCAGCCTGGCTACTTTTATCGAAGCCAATCACCGCGTTTTTGTGGGCGTCTGGCAAAGCGGAACCACCCTGCAGAAGATATGGCTGGAGCAAAGCTGGGCGGGTTTTGCCGAACGGCATAATCAATACGAGCAGGAGGGCTACCACCTGGTCGATATTGAGACGTACCTGGACCGGGGGGTGCGTAAATTTGCCGGGATTTGGGAGCCGGCCCTGGGGCGGGGCATGTTGCGCCGCTCTACCGGGAAAAGCGCCTTTTTGCGCACCATCCGGGAAGCCGGCCAGGAGGGGTTTCATTTAGTGGATATGGAAATCTACCGGGAAGCCGGGCAGACCCGCTACATCGGCGTCTGGGAAGGGGGCAGCGGACGTTCCGATTTTATCATCGAAGACCTGGAGAAAAAGTTCCAGCGCAAGCAGGCCGAGGCCCGGGCCAACAATCTGCGCCTCATCGATTTGGAATACAGCTTCCCTGATCAGCAAAAACGGGTAAGCGCGGTCTGGTATTCCGGAGATACGGCCATCGCGGCTGATACGGACCTGTGATCACCCCGGAATAAAAAAAGCCGCAGAAGCAATCGCCCCTGCGGCTTGATCTTATCGACCCTTACACTAAAGCCGATCCGTTAATTTCCATTAATTCCAGCTCAAAATGGAGCGTTTGTCCGGCCAGTTGATGGTTGCCGTCGACGGTGACCTGCTCATCGCTCACTTCGGTAACGGTCACAATCGCTGCGCCGCCGTCCGGGGAGGGAACTTGCAGATGCATGCCTACCTGCGGGTTAATATCCTTGGGGAAGTTCGCCCGGGGGATGCTGACCACTAATTCCTGCCGACGGGGTCCGTAGGCCTCTTCCGGCGGGATGGAAATATCTTTCTTTTCTC
This sequence comes from Calditrichota bacterium, assembly GCA_024275555.1. GTDB lineage: Bacteria > Calditrichota > Calditrichia > RBG-13-44-9 > J075 > JAJRYW01. The sequence goes on from JAJRYW010000607.1 coordinate 1,960, forward strand.
CTACCGCCATTCCTAATACACCTTCTTCAAAACCTGCAATGACTTGATGCTCGCCCAGGGTGAACTCGAACGGATCACGTTCCCGGGAACTGTCAAAGACGGTTCCATCGTCGAGGGTGCCGGTATAATGAATTTTAACGGTTTCACCGTTTTGTGCCCGGCGCATAATGTCTCCTTTCCGGTTAAAATAAAATCAATTAATTAGCCGTTTCTCAGAACAACCCCAAACTCCTCTTATTCTCCGACGGCTAAGATCGGCGGCCATGCTATTTAAGAGAAATATAGTTAAAGCGAAAAGCGATTGTGCAACCCAAAATTAATTTCCCAAATAATCTTCAGGTGGTATCTTGATATTTGTTAGAAAAATCCCATCTTTATCCTTATAACTATACACCAAAGTTACTTTATTGTCTCTAAATGCTTGCATGTCCGGGTTTGTTTTTACAGTATTTAGAATGGTGGGTCTTAATGCGTTGATAAAATGTTCCAGGTCGATTTGATCGGCAGAAAAGTTGACCAGGGTATAATTATAGGTGAACCTGTTTCCCGGCCCACCGATCGCATTGTCTAAACGCGTATCACTATCGACCATTATTGGGCAATTCTGGTTGATCTCATTAGCGACAGCCATCAATTGTTTATCGAAGGCCGGTTTACCGCCCAAAAACTGCTGAGCCAGCCAGTATCCCAATGCTGCAAATACAATGGTTGTAGCAATAGTAAGAATAGAGACTTGTTTGTTGGCCATATTTACCTCCGGTTTGAATCAGTCTTGTTCCGGGGTCTCTGTCGAGAATGTTGTAAGACTTACTTTATAGAAGACCGCTTTTCGCCCCGGCAAGTCGGGGGTCTGCCCGAAAGCGCGCCGGTCCTTTCGGATTATTTTCTGCCATTTCTTCGCAAACCATGTTCGCGGCGCCCTGTGATAGATTCTGTCTGTCGTCCGTTTGTCCGGGTTGGGTTTTGCTGGAAAGTTTTTGGGTTCATCGGCCGGGAATGAGCCGGGGTGCTGTAAATATTCTTGTAGAGCTTCATAAAAAAAGATGCGCCGCTCACCCCCACGGCGCATCTTTTGTGCGGTTTTAATTACTCGTCTGCGGCAATAACGACCACGTCATGGGCTTGCAAACCTTTCTCGGAATCCACCAGGGTAAATTCCACATTTTGTCCCTGGTCAAGCGTACGATAGTGTTCACCCCGAATTGCGCTGTAATGAACGAAGATATCTTCCCCATCTTCCCGTACAATAAACCCATAACCTTTGGCGTTGTTAAACCACTTTACGGTGCCGACTTCTCGCTCTGCCACGCTTACCACACCTCCTTTCCACCAGATAGTAAACGTACCTGTTAAAGACCTCCGACAGAACGCCCCTCCAAAAAGAGAAAGAATTGGTTTCAGGTAAGAACGACTGCCATAAACGAGTCAATTTACCACACCGGGCAATTTTTGTCAAGGTATGGACAAAGATTTAACTTCTTTGGGGGTTTCAGTTGCTGCGGTTTTATCGATTGGTTTTGCTGATGACGCCCCGGCGGGGCAATGTGCGCGAAGGCGCTTCAGGAACGTATATCGGTAAAAGGGAGTCGATTCCGGCGTGAGGGGGTATAGAGTTTTTCCCTCCCCTTTTCTTACGGCGACGTCGGAAACAAGCTCAAATTTTTTGTTCACTACCGTGCACATTTTATATTGGCCACGCTTGCCCCTTCGGGGGATCAGCACAGATTTTCACGCCTGCGCAAATCAGTGGCTATGAAAAAAGTGCACGGTAGCAAAATTTTTTGTAAGAAAAAAACAGGCCGGCGGATCGCCGGCCTGTTGAGGTTATCGTCCGTTCTTGTTGCGCAGGAACCGGAAAAAATCACTTTTGGTAGAGAGAATCAGCCAATCTTTCTCCGAGAGTGTTTTTTGATACGTTTCCATGGTCTTCAGAAACCGGTAAAAGTCCCGGCTGTCGGGGCTGATGTTATAGGCGGCCGCGTAGATGGCCGTGGCTTCGGCGTCAGCATCGCCGCGAATTTCTTCGGCGGTTTTAAAGGCTTCGGAGGTAATCTCTTTCAGATCGCGTTCTTTATCACCCAGAATTTTGGAGGCCTCTCCCTGGCCTTCCGAGCGATACTTATCGGCAATCCGTTTCCGTTCCGAGATCATCCGTTCAAAAATCTTTTGCTGCACCACGTCCACATATTTAATCCGTTTGAAACGCAGGTCCAGCAATTCGATGCCCAGGGAGTCGGTTTTGGGCGCGGCTGCTTTTATGATAGAGCGGGTGATATTTTCCCGGCCCACCTTTATTTTAATCAGAATTTGGGATTCTTCCCCGATTTCCAAATCCCGGTCGGCAATAAACTCCCGATTGGTAGAACGGATCAGTTCCACCAGGTCGTGTTTGGCAATGGCGTTGCGCGTCTCGCCGTCTAAAATATCATCCAGGCGGGTCTGGGCGCGTTGTTCGTTTTGCACGCGTTCCAGAAAGAGCAGGGGGTCTTTAATCCGCCAGCGCCCATAGGTGTCCACCCAGATAAAGCGTTTGTCGCGGGTAGGCACCTGGTTCCGATCGCCGTCCCACTCTAAGAATCGTTTGTCAAAAAAACGGGCGTCCTCGACAAAGGGAACCTTGAAGTGAATCCCGGGCTCGGTAACCGGATCACCTATGGGGTTTCCAAAGCGGGTAATAATCACCTGCTGCGCTTCGTTGACCACATATATGGAGGAAAAAAGCAAAAAAAGAACAATAGCCAGTCCGGCAATTAAAAAGAT
>JAJRYW010000608.1 GCA_024275555.1 Calditrichota bacterium
CCGGCAAATCCAGCGGAAAGTATTCCCCTCCTTCGTGCTCACCCGCCTTGATATCGGTTTCCTTCAGCCCGGCGATGATCTGCACATTTATGTTTTTGCGGAGCCGATATCCGACTTGCAGCCCCAGGGCGCTCTGGGTTGTGGCGTAGCTGCTTTTATTATCCTCCCTCTCCTCCGAATCGCCGTTGATGTGGTTGCTGAGAAAATAGTTTTCCTCTTCATCAACCACGTAGCTGCCCAGCACAATCAGGTTGAGCGAATTGCCCTTCAACTGCGGATCGCTGTAGTTTACATCGATCCGGAAATTATCCGTAGAGCCAAACAGGAATTGCAGGTTGCCCTGCTTTTGTTGATTGAACAGGTTGCTGTGAAAGGCCATAAATCCGGCCGCAAAGCCGGGGCTGCCGCCCAACGAGGCAATCGGGAAAACTCCCCCGGTGCGGGCTTTATTCATAAAAAAGTTAATTATTTTTTGATGCACATGATTCTGCTCCATCCAGATCACCCCTTCCCCCACCGGGCGCCACACGCCCCGCCAGAGATAGGCGGGCAAAGATAACGCTTTCCGGAAAAGGCTTTTACGGGTGCGATAGGGAATGGCGTTGGGATCGGGATAGGCAGGCAAAACCGCCCCGGTTTGCAAACTGTCTTGCCGGACCATTTCCAAACCGGGCGATGACTGCGCAGCACGATGTTCCCCGGGAGCGCTTTTTAGCTTCGCACCGGACGGCGGACCGGCCCAAAGCAGCATCGAAGCGGCGCTCAACAGCAAAAGAATAAGCAGACGAATGGGCGCCCGGCCATCTGTAAATCGGTTAATAATTATTATCTCCTTCCAAGACTCACCGGAACAGGCTCCCTTTATTCCCCTGTATTAAGCGACCGAAATCGCCTAAAGATAACAGACAAAGCTGGTGTGGGGCGTTAAGACTCCTGCGTTGAAAACGCAACAGAGTATAGCGATTTCGCCTGTGAATGTCAACGGCTTTGTGCTTTGCACTTCCGCCGGAAGCCCAGGGAGAACCCCAAAAACCGGGGCCTAAAATTCTTTTAAGAGATTGTTCAAGATAGCTAAAATGCTTATCTTTTGCCGCTTCCGCTTAACCGGGGATTACACAGCTTGTACCGGGTAAGTAGGTCAATGATGTGGAATGATGCTGTATCAACGCTTACTCAATCAGTGATTACGGATTTATGATCTTAGACGACCTCAGTCAGGAAATGTTTGACGCCGTTATTATCGGCAGCGGGTTTGGCGGAACCATGACCGCCTACAAGCTGGTCAACGCCGGTTGGAAGGTGCTGATGATAGAGCGCGGCGGGTGGGTAGACCGGGGGCCGCACAACTGGGGCAAAAATGCTTCGGTGGACCTGACCCCCTTTTATACCCTGGAAACCCCTTTGCGGGTGGTCAAAGGCGGCAATAAAAAGGTCATGGGCCTCTACAGTTGTGTGGGGGGACCCTCGGTGTTTTACGGCGGCGTTTCTTTCCGTTTTCGTGAAGAAGATTTTTACCCCGGGGAAGACATCATCGCCGACAGCGAGGCGGAGTGGCCCTTTCAGTACGGGGAGTTAGAGCCTTATTACACCGAGGCCGAGCAACTTCTGAATATTGCCGGGGCCGCCGGGCTTGATCCCACCGAGCCGTTCCGGAGCGAGCCGTATCCGCAGCCGGCCCCGCCGCTGGCAAAAGTTTCCCAGCGGATCAGGCGGGCCGCCCGAATGCTGGGATTACATCCCTTCCCCCTGCCGCTGGCGATCAATTACCAATCCGCACAAGGGCGGGAGGCCTGCCAGGCCTGCGTCACCTGCGACACCTTCGCCTGCGCCATCGGGGCCAAAAATGATCTGGCGACGGTACTGCTTCCCGGGCTCATCGAGCAGGGACTGACGCTTCTGCCGGACACGGTGGTTACTCAATTGCACTATCAAAACAAGAAAATTTCCGAAATAGAAGTTATCTCCCGCAGCAACGGGAAGCGGGCCCGTTTGCGGGCTAAAACGGTCGTGCTCTCCGCCGGGGCAATGAGTTCTCCCCACCTGCTGCTGAGCTCCGGCCTTCCGGAATACAATCCGGGCGGCTCGCTGGTAGGCCGGTTTTTGATGCGCCACGTCAATGCCATTGTTTTCGGGATTTTTCCCGGCCCGGCCGATCCGGAAAACCGTTTCCATAAGCAGTTAGGGATCATGGACTTTTATTTTGGTCACCCTTCCATCAGCAATCCCGCCGGAAAGCTGGGGAGCATCCAACAGTTGCAGACCCCCCCGGCCGGCCTGGTGGAAGGGATGCTGCCCGCGCCGCTTGGAAAGATCATCAGCCCGGGGGTAAAGCTGCTGACCGGTTTGCTGACCATCGCCGAGGATCAGCCGAACTATGTCAATAACGTAACCATCAACGCCCAAAAACGCGATAAATACGGCCTGCCCCAACTGCGGGTAGCGCACCAGTACTCCCGGCGAGATCTGGCCGCATTGAAGGCGCTGACGGTGCAAGCCAGGAAAATCTTGCGGAAAACCGGGGCGCTGGCCTACTATACCCATCACATCCGCACCTTTTCCCATGCGGTAGGAACGGTGCGCATGGGGAAAGACCCCAAACGTTCCGTGCTGGATAAATTCGGACACTTCCGGGGGATTGAAAACCTTTACGTGGTCGACGGCAGTTTTATGCCCACTTCCGCCGGGCTTAATCCCAGCTTAACGATCTCGGCAAACGCGCTCAGGATCGGGGATCACTTAACCGGCAAACTGGGCTGATATTGATAAAAAGGAGCGCCATGACAAGCACCGCACCCATCAAGTTAGCATTTTTAGGCTGTGGATATGCCGCCAAAATCCACGCCAGCTATTTGTGCAAACAGAAAGAACTGGCCTCGCTCTATTTTGCTTCCCGGCAAATTGAAAAAGCGCAGCAGTACCAAAAGAAGTATAACGGGCAAGGCAGTTTTGACAGCTACGACGCCGCACTTAACGATACGAACATCGATGCGGTGGCTGTCACCACCCCGCCAGCCTCGCACCTGGATTTAACCCTGCGGGCGCTGAGCGCCGGGAAACACGTGGTGGTGGAAAAACCCCCTTTCCTGCACAGCAGTGATTTTGACGCCGTCGCACAAAAAGCAGCGGAAGCCGGCAAACAGGTGTTTGTCGCCGAAAATTATTTCTACAAGCCGCTCTTGATCAAACTGCGGCAAATTCTCCGGGAAGGGCTGATCGGCGATCCCCTGTTTGTGATGATCAATGCGCTGAAAAAGCAAAAAACCGCCAACTGGCGCGACGACCCCGACCTGAGCGGCGGCGGAGCGCTGTTTGAAGGGGGCATTCACTGGATCAATTTTCTGAACAACCTGGGGCTGCAACTGACCGACGCCCGGGGATTCCAGCCGGCTAAAAGCCCGGGGCTGGATCGCAGTATTCTGGTCACGGCTCGTTACCGGGAAGGGGCCGTGGGAACCCTGGCCTATTCCTGGGAAGTGCCCACCCTTTTGCAGGGCCTGCGTATTTCGCGCATCTTTGGCCGGGAAGGATCAATCACCTTTGAATCCAACGGTATTTTCCTGTTTGTACGGGGCAGGAAGTGGCGGTTCCTGTTCCCGGGGTTCCGGGATATTGCCGGCTACAAAGCCATGTTCCGGGATTTTCTGCTGGCCATGCACGAGCAGCGCCCCCCCCAGTTTACCCTGGAGATGGCCCGGCGCGACCTGGAAATCATCGAACAAATTTATCAAACCATAGAAATCCGAAACCATGGAGGAGACTGATCGTCATGGACTTTATTATTGCACTGGTAACCGGCCTGGCTGCCGGAACCCATGCGTCAACCTGGGGAATGTATAAAGATTCGCCGCACGAGGGATTTACCTACCGGAAGTATTTCCGCAGCGCGATTATCGGTGCGCTGGTAGGTCCGGCGATTTGGTGGATCAGCGAGATGGATATGTTCCTGGCCAAAAGTTTTTTTCTGTTGTTTGGCGCTACTTACGCTATCGAACGCCTGATCCTGGAATACTATAAAACGTTTTTACGCGAAGAAGATCAATCCAAATATTTTATTCCCATGCAATTGCATGTGTTCGGGAAGGTTGTGGAAAGCCGCCGGGGTCGCTGGCTGGCCGCCGCCGGGTACCTAACGGTGGTTCTGCTAATCGGCTGGCTGGACTGGAAATTGATGTCGCTGAATAACGGACGGGGATTGGATTGGAATCCCTTTCTGGTTGTTTTGTTAATCGGCAGCATCGGCGGGTGGATTTCCGCCTTCGGAGGGGCCTGGAAAGACGCCCCGCTGGAAGGATTTCAGATTTTTAAATTTTTCCGCAGCCCCGGGGTGGCTTATTTCTACGCCCTGGTAGCGGCTCTCTTTACCAGCAATTATCTGTTCATTACTCTTTGCGGAATTGGCTACACGGTCGCTTCCATTGAGACGTATAAAACCTTCTTCTTCCCCAGCAAGCCGCGGGGCAAGTTTGCCGGAAAACCGGTTCTTTTTCCGGAGATGCTCAAGAGACGGCAGAAATTTATACTTGTCTATGTGGTGATCTGGCTGGCGGTGATTATCAACTTCATTTTAGCGCTCAACCAACCTCACCAGGGATTGCTCGGTTAATCCTTCAGTGTTAGCCCCTTTCGGGGTCTCAATCGACTCCCGGCCGGCCGGGATTGTCGATTTACTCTGTCGAAGACACCCCGGCCGGCCGGGGGCCGAAGTGTACGAAAGCACTTAGACTTATTTTGATGCGGAAGGCCGCTGAGCAGGAGAATTTTCGCGGACAGGTTTTTTTCTCAAAGTAGTGAGTTATTTTGAACGGAATAAGAAGTCTGCAATCAAGGAAATTTCAAGCTGAAGCTTAAAACTGACGGTTCGGTTATTTTTGGGCCGGTTTTCGAAATTCTTGCTGATTTCCTATTCGGAAGTTCTCGTTTGGGGAATATTCATGCTTGCCACAGTTTCATACACAGAACCTTTGGTTTTACCTGGAAATCAATCGAGGACTCTCCAACCGGTAAGTTTCCGGATGATAGCCGGAAAACAAAAAAATGGGCGCATGACAAATTGCCTTTTTTAGACATTCTTTAAAAACCGTTTAAACGCTTAAACAATAGCTGCAAGATGTCATTAACACCTGC
>JAJRYW010000609.1 GCA_024275555.1 Calditrichota bacterium
AAATTTACGGTCCAGGTGCAGGAAGGGAAATTCCGTATCTAAAGGAAGGCTGGGGGCCAGTTTGACTACGCCGGTGATCATCAGCGGGGCTACTTCGCCGGCGCCGCGGCTGATGGCCAGGATAATCCCGGTGAGAATGCCGGGCATGGCGTTGGGCAAGACCACTTTGCGGATCATCTGCCAGCGGGTGGCGCCCAGCGCCAGGGCGCCCTCTTTGTTGGCCCGGGGCACGGACAGCAAGCCCTCCTCGGTGGCCACTACCACCACCGGCAGGGTCAGCAGCGCCAGGGTCAGCGAGGCCCAGAGAATCCCGCCGGTGCCGTAAGTGGGCTCGGGCAACTTGTCGCTAAAAAAAAGCTGATCGATTGATCCCCCGACCACGTAGATGAAGAAGCCCAGGCCAAACACCCCAAAGACAATCGAAGGCACCCCGGCCAGGTTGTTTACCGCCAGGCGTATCAAGCGGATCACCGCTCCCTGCCGGGCATATTCATTTAAATAAATGGCCGCCATTACCCCAAAGGGCACCACTAAGATGGTCATCAGCAGAACCATAAATACGGTGCCGTAGATGGCCGGAAATACGCCGCATTCGGTGTTGGATTCACGCGGTTCGGCGCTCAGGAACTCCCACATCTTGGAAATGTAATGCAGCGTTTTTTCCCGGGCGTCCATAGCATTGGGACGGTAGTAGCGCACCACCTCGCTTAGCTTGATGATCTTGTCGCCGCTGCCGGCGATGGCCGCGGTTACATAGTGGCGGTCATCCTGGTTGTTCAATTCCGTGAGCTTTTCCACCAACTGCTGATAGGGAGCAGATATTTCCTGCTCCAGGCCGGCGGCTTTATCTTGCAGAGCTTGTAATTTTCGTCGACCTGGTTCGGTCGCGCTTTCCGGGCTCAATTCCAGCAGGGAAATTTCCCGGTGCAGTTTGGTCAGCGGGGTTGTCAGCCGGTTGATTTGATCTTTTGTCCGGGCAATTTGATTGCGCAGGCGGTGCGCAGCTTGAAAGGCTGCCGCCACGGTATCGAAAAACGCCGGGCTGCCGGCGAAGATGGTGCGGTCGTTCATCGTCGCCGAGCGGATTAGGCCGTAGGCGTTGCCGTACTCGTAGCGTTCAAAGATCACCGCAGAGTCGGGGCGAGTTAGCTGATCAACTTCATTTTTCCCCAGCCAGATAAAATCGCGGCCGTAGATATCGCGGTTGCCAATCTTAATCTGGATGCTCTCTTCCGTATATTCCCGGCCGGAAGGGTCCTGAACATAGCGGCTGTCCTCGGCCCATAGTTCACCCAGGTAGACCCGGCCGTCTTTGAGCACCGCCTGAACCACATCGCCGGGCCAGAAGAACCCCAGTCCTTTCATCAGAATAACCGCCATAATCCACACGACCATTGCCAGGGCTACCAGCAGGCCCATTCCGGAAAGAAAAATATAGATGTCGCCTTTTTTGCGGAAGTAGCTTAATTGGGTTTTACTCATAATCGCATCGTCTCGTTTATCTCAAAAGCGTGCATATTTTTTGCGAAGTTTATCGCCAATCAGGGCGGAGAGCGTATTCAGAACAAAGGTAAAGACAAACAGCAGCAGCGCTGTCAGGAAGAGCACCCGGTAGAGTGTGCCGCCTACCGGGGCTTCGGGAATTTCCACGGCGATGCAGGCGCTCATAGCCCGGAATCCGTTGAAGGGACTCAAATCGAGAATAGGAGTGTTTCCGGTGGCCATGAGTACGATCATAGTTTCGCCCACGGCCCGGCCCAGCCCCAGCATGGTTGCGGCAAAGATGCCCCCGGAGGCTGCCGGGAGCACCACCCTGCGCACTGTCTGCCAGCGGGAGGCCCCCAGGGCCAACGACGCCGAGGTCAACGACTCGGGCACATTGCGCAAAGAGTCGTCGGCAACGGTAAAGATGATCGGGATGACGGCAAACCCCAGGGCAAAGCCAACTACCAGGCTGTTGCGGGATTCGTAGGTCATTCCCCAATGATGATAAATCCATTGCTGGAAATTGCCGTCAAACAGCCAGCGCTCCACCGGGTGTCCCAGCGCAAAGGATAGCCCCAGGGCAACCAGCATCAGCGGCAGCGTCAGGGCCAATTCCCCGCCCATGGGCAGGCGCACCCGCCGTTCTTCGGGAATCATCCGCCAGATCAACATGCCGGCAAGCAGGGTGAGGGGAATCAGAATAAGCGACATCAGAATGGTCATCAAGGTTTTTTCGAATAGCGGCGCGAAGTAGAGGCCGGCCAAAAAACCGATCACCACGCTGGGAATTCCGGCCATAATCTCCACGGTGGGCTTAACCACCCGGGAGAGCCGTTTGGGCGCAAATTGGGAGATGTAAATGGCGCTCAGCAGGGCAATCGGCACGGAAAAGATCATCGCGAAGAGAGTGCCCTTCATGGTGCCGAAGATCAGCGGGATCAAGCTGAGTTTGGGTTCAAACTCGGAACTGCCGCCGGTGGATTGCCAGACCAGCTCCGGCCCGGGGTAGCCTTCGTACCACACCTTGCCAAACAGGCTTTTTAAGGTTGTCTCCGGGTGGGGATTGGTTAAGCTGAACAGGCTGAATTCGTGCTGGCTGTCGACAAACAGCAGGCCGTTGGATTTGGGGGTGATGGCCGCCGCCTCGATAGGGAAATCGGCCGGCTGAAAGGTCAATTGGGTTTGCCCGGTGGTGGAATAGTTCAGTTGCGCCCCGGCTTTGGCGTCAATGGTTAAAAAGTTGCGATTCCGCGAGGAAGAATAAATTTGCGTAACCGCGTAGCGGTGTTGTTTAAACCGGCGGATTTTTTGGTAGGCAAAGTGGTTGCCCTGGGTGCGCACCGGCATCCATTCCTGTACTTCTCCATCGATGGCGCCGATGATCAGGGCCTGATTGCCCAGCAGAAACTCCATCGCGCTGATGAGGCTTTCCGACGCTTTCCAGCTATCTTTCAGCAGCACATCCTCGGGATCGGACAGGCTAAACCAGAGCACCGAGCCGTCCTCCCTGGCCAGCATCAGGGTTTCCCCGTCGTAACTCATGGCCATGGCGGTCGGACGGGTCTCGGCCCGGGGCGTCACCCCGCTGAAGTCGATCGGATATTCTTCTTCATACTCCGCATCAAAAAAGCGCCCTTTTAGTTGATCCTGATGATCCAGCCAGACGTAGCAGCGGGCCAGGTCTTCATTGAGGCGAAAGCTGAGCCGTTCGATGTGGAGAGGCGTCGAGTCCTGCCGGGTCTCCTCCCAGGTTTCGACGACCTCCAGGCCCGCCTGCACCGTACGCGTTCCGGCCTCATCATACACCGGCTTCAGTTTGATCTCGGCCGTGATGATACGCCCGGCGTTGGTCCCCACTGCAAAGATGGATTTGGTGAGGCTCCCTTTGGCGGCGCTGAGCAGTTTCTCTCCCCGGCTCAGCGGCAACTGCGCCGTATACAGTTCGCTGCCGTCCCGGGTGTGATACACGGCGACCTTACCGTCTTCCTGCACCGTATAAAAACTCTGCATGTACGGATCGGCCCCGGTCAGCAGCACCCGCCGGCCGGCGTCATTCAGAGAGACCCCCAGCAGTTTGTCTACCGATGCGCCAAAACTGAGCGGGAGGCTCTGGTAAATCAGAAAACCCATAATCAGCAAAATAGCGACGACGATGCCGTACCCTGCCGAAGTAATAAGCCATCGCGCCCGGCGGTCGGCGCGATGTGCTTTTTGATAAAACTTCTGCTGCGATGATTCTTGCATGTGCTTTTCCATTCCTCAACATCGAGTGCGATTGTCCGGCGTGCCGGGTTAGTCCAACTTCTTCAACTCTTCCAAGACCACCTCGTAAGGCAAAGGCAGATAACCGTCCTTGATGACAATTTGCTGGCCTTCATAACTGAGCACATATTTGAGGAATTCCTTTACCAGCGGGTCGAGGCGTTTGTGCGGCGCCTTGGTGATATAGAGAAACAAATAACGCGACAGGGGATATTTTTTGCTGATGACATTCTCATAGCCGCCCTCGTAAGCGGGGGCGCCTTTTTTCTTGGAAATCGCCAGGGTTTTTACTCCGGAAGTTTGGTAGCCAATCCCGCTGTAGCCGATGGCAAAACGGTCTTCGGTTACTCCTTGCACTACCGAGGCGCTGCCGGGTTGCTCTTTGACTTCATCCTTATAATCCCCTTTCTTCAAAGCCTTCTTTTTGAAGAAGCCGTAGGTGCCGCTGGCAGAGTTGCGGCCGAAAATCCGGATGGGCTGATTGGCCCAACTGCCGGTTAAGCCTAAATCTCCCCAGGTCTTAATATCTTTCGGATACCCGCGCCTGCGGGTTTTGGAAAAAATAGCATCGATTTCTTCCAGCGAAAGGGCTTGCAGCGGGTTGTCTTTGTGAACAAAGACGGCCAGGGCGTCTAAGGAAGTGCGAATCTCAGTCGGGGCATACCCGTATTTTTTCTCAAATGCATCAACCTCCTTGGCCTTCATCTTGCGGGACATCGGCCCAAATTGGGCCGTGCCGGAGATCAGCGCCGGGGGAGCGGTCGACGATCCTTTTCCTTCGATCTGGATGTTTACCAGCGGATAGTATTTGCGAAATCCTTCCAGCCAAAGGGTCATCAGGTTGTTCATGGTGTCCGAACCGATGCTGTTGGCGTTGCCGCTGATCCCGGTGGTCTTCTGGTAGTGGGGAATGCGGCTGTCGACCTGAACCGGCTGGGCGTACAGGGTGTGGATGAGCAGGAGCATTGCCGCGGCTATCAGGATTATTTTACTTTTCTTATGCAGGGATTTCATAAATCCTCCATTCATTTGGTTGTTTTCTTCTGCGCCGATAGCTTAGCAAATAGATGTTACAGTAGTGTTACAGGGGGATTGCATCCTGCTTATATTTGCCGCTTGTTGTGTACTTGCCGGAACTTCTTTGCGGGTGTAATGGAAAGGAAAAAAACGTAGGAGTAGCAAACTTCAGTTTGCCAGATAGATAGGAGTAGCAAACTTCAGTTTGCCCAGATAGAATAGGAGTAGCAAACTTCAGTTTGCCCAGATAGATAGGAGTAGCAAACTTCAGTTTGCCCGAACCAGGACTTTGGTATAGCAGAGCCTTTGCTTCCTTTCGTAATGCCAATCACAAGTTAAAAAATTGACGCTGAGAAACGCTGAATGAAGCAGAGAAACGCTGAAAATTGTTTTATATCAAAAC
>JAJRYW010000610.1 GCA_024275555.1 Calditrichota bacterium
GCGAATCTGCCGGGCCTGGCGCCCCCACGCCTGAAGCTGCTGCTGACGCTTGGGGCCGGTTTCCTTCTTCAACTCGGCAGCCGCAGCTATCTGTATCTGCTCACATAAGCGGATCACCCGTTCAATTTTTTCCCGGTTGACGCCGATGTCTTCCGTTTTTTCCAGCCAATTCAGAGCCTGCCCCGGATCATCCAGCAGCAGGTATGCTTTACCCAGGTAATACACCACATCCATTTTCCGGGCTTCGGGAGAGGCCGCCGGGTAGCTTTGTTTCAGTTGATCAATGGCTTGTTCCACCCGCGGTTTGTCCACCCGGAATCCCGGCCTCAGCCGGTTTTCCCGCTGAGACTGCGACAGCATCTGCAACCCCCGGTTATAGGAGCGCCATTGATCGGTTTCTTCATTCTGAAGGTGTTGGGGATGGTAATCGGATGATTCCAGTGCAGCAATCTTTGCCCAGGGAGAAGAGGGAGGAGTGCTGAGATAATACCAGCCGTAAGAGAGGGTAAGCAGGCCGAGGAAAACCGCCGCGACTTTCAGCCAGGACGCCTGTAAAAAGGTGTTTTTACGGTCGGGCGCAGGAGAGTTGCCGGAACGCCGCTCTTGAACCGCCCGGGCCTGCTGCTGCACAGATTCGGAAACCGGCTCGTTGCGGAGCGCCCCGGCAACACCCTCCCGAAACCGCAGTTCCCGGTTGCAAACAGGGCAATAGAGAATGTGATCCAGAAAGGCCTCTTTTTCCTGCACATTCATTTCATCCCGCACAAAGCGGTCAATCACAGCATCGCGTTCGGATTCTATCCCGCAGCGACCCGCAGCGTCTACCGGGAACAAATTTGCTGCATTCTTTACCATTCTTTCATCCTCGCATGAGGGTGTTTGAAAAGCAGTCGTAAACATCCGGAGAAAACTTCGTGTCGCAGGAGCACCGGTCCCGTTGCAGGAGCGACTTCGCGTATTTTTCCGAAGGAACTACGTTGTAGGCGGCGTCTTTTTCAACTTTCCAAATTACGCCGCTCATTTTTTTACCTCCGGCAAAATAGCCTTTTCTTTAAATGACGTGAGAAAAGTGTTAATTTTTAAAAAAAATGAAAAGTTTATCCCAGCGGATATCCTTTTGCGGTCAAACAGTCTCTCAATATTTTCAGGATGTAGTGGTAACGGTTTCGCACCTGGCGCAGGGAGCTGAATCCGAAAATCTCCTGTAGTTCTTCAAATGAAAACGGAACCCCGCCCAATCCCCGGTCCAGGCCAAAGCGCAGCTTGATCAAATCCCGGTCTTTTCTTTTTAAACGCTGCAGGCAATCGGTATAAACGTCATCTTCAATGGTCGGCGAATCCTGCGATGCCGGGTCGGGTACGTTTTCAATCAGCCGGGAGAATCCATCGCTCCGGAGCTTGAAGCGAAAGGCGCTCATGGCAATCCGGCGGTACAGGGTTTGCTCTTTCCGGGAATGCTTCCCGTCGGCATACACTGCGGCAAGTCGATCCATAAAGGTGCGATAGGAGATCGGGTGGGGGGAGATCAGGCCTTCCCATTTGAGCAGGATCGGTTTCGGAACACCGTTCTCAGCCAGCGCGGCAACACCCTCCGCAGAGATCAGGTATTTGTCATCCTGGCCGTCCCGGGTAATTTTATCGCTTATCAGGTGCTTGACAATTTCCCGAAAATAGCGCGGCGGGGAGTCTATTGCTTCTCCCGGCAAATTCAAACGCTTCTGCAGTTTTTGCAGCGCCTCGGCCAGCAGCGCACAAATCTCCGACTCGTCAATCCGGGAGTCAAAGCGCTTTTTGATGTAGAATGAGATATCTTGTAAAAGGTCCAAATCGATACCCGGCATATCGGGCGAATCATTCGCCTCGCCCAATGAAACCAGCTTTTGGATACATTGGTGCAGGTATGATGAAGACGGGGGGAGTTTTGTGCTCATTGATTCATCATTCTTGAGTATACACACTTTTCAATTACGGCTTTCAACCTTGGCGGAAGAAGAAAAGCTAAGCTGAGTTCATGCCCCGCAATATAAGTAAGCGACATTGTTAAATCGACACTTTTGTCATTCCCGGTTTACCCCGCCCCGACGGGGCCGCATTTGCCAACGGCATCACGGTGTGAGTAGTTGGGGCATGTCTTTAGCCCCAACTACAACGTGGCTCCGTTGGAGCGGGGCAGGCTGGGAATCCACCTTTTTCGTGTAGTAGATTCCCGATTATAGACGC
>JAJRYW010000611.1 GCA_024275555.1 Calditrichota bacterium
ATCGGGACTCTACTACACGAAAAAAGTGGATTCCCGCTAAAGACATGCCCCAACGGGGTAAACTGGGAATGACAAAATCAAAACAGAACTTAACAGCCCTGCCCTTAATCCTCCGTTCGGCTGAGCTCACGACGAAGCCCGAAATCGGGGGGGAAACCGGCCTCCCTCCCCGTTTTCGGGAAGGGCCGGGGTGGGGAAATTTCATGGGAAACTCGTTCATCACATTCAAACAATTTCATTCTCATACTAATTCACGGGTCTATAAAAGCCTTAAAGAATTAATAATCACTGTTGTTTAGAAGGTAATAAGGTCTATTATTCAAAACAAGAACGGGCCTGATCATCTAACGCCTGTTTGGCGATGATTGAGTTCATGCCGTTCCGTTTCCTACCGGCCTGCTTTTGAACAATGTGATTCCATTTTGAGCTTTAAAGAGGAGTTCCAAGCTCGATTGGGTTCTCAATCCGGAAATTGAGAACGAGAACAAATAGAATATTTTGCAAACTCTTCAAAAAACAACCGAATCATGGAATGATAGTTGAGACTGGTAGTATTGGTCAGCTTTCCCGATAATATTGCGCCGTCGCTTACATCAGATGACAATCTCTCCCTATCTCCGCCCCGGCATGTGAGGAGTATGGAAGCGCTTCACGGCCGTTTCTCCCAACCACAAAGTGCTCAGGTTGTGACGGGATGCCGCTCCAACCCCAGCGGCGACGCCTTGCGGCGGAGCCCCGCCACAACGTGGCGCCGTTGGCATTGGGGTTGGCTTCGGCAAACGGCTTTAAAACAGTCTGTACACAAATACAAAATAATTTACCTGGCGCTAATGTTCAAATTCAGGTGAGATTTTATACGGGAGATGATCTTGAAAACTTCAATCGGTTTCAGGATGTATTCTTGCACGCCTTCATTTAACGCGTTTCGCAGGCTTTCGACGTTCCGCTTTCCGGTTACCATAAATATTTTGGTGTTTTGCAATTCCGGATCGGAGCGGATTTGTTTAATTGCCGCCGGCCCGTCAAGGCCGGGCATAGTAAAATCCATCAGGATTAAATCCGGTTTTAATTCTTTCGCCTTCTGAACAGCTTCTATTCCATTTACTGCTTCCTCAATCTGAAACCCATATCTTTTCAAAATACAGGAAATGATCCGCCGGTCGGTGCGGGCGTCATCGGCAATAAGGATTAAAAAATCTTCGGGTTGACTTTTTTCCATGATAACTCTCCCCAATTCCATTAAAGCCCAAATCCTACTATTTTATTTTTATAAATATCGTCTAAAATTTTATAGGATTTAGATATTGCCGGATTTTTCTATTTAACTCCGCATCGCTTATATTCCCATGACAGGGAAATTCCGATCAACAAAAACAGGGCAGACTACGGCGCCATATTAAATTCAGCAACACAGACGCCGCTAAAAACTTTCGTATTTCGTAACGTTACTGCAATCAAAATGTAATCATTATAATTTTACTTTAGGCCGGTTTTGAAATAGTACTTTAATATGTGAAATCGGCAGTATAACAATTTTACTCTACAGGAGAAACGATGATGAAAAAACAGCTATTGACCCTGTTCCTGATCATGATTTCTGCCGGCGCTATTTTCGCTGGTGAGGAAAGCGGAAAGAACACCGGTAAAATTCATGGGTATATGTTTGGCGATTACTACTACGTTTCCTCGAATCACGATTCCGGGCTGGTGGACCAAAATGGGTTCTGGCTGCGCCGGGTTTACCTCGGTTACGACAAAGACCTGGACGGCAACTTCTCTATGCGTCTGCGCCTGGAAATGAACACGGCCGGAGATTTCAGCTCATCTTTCCGACTGGAACCTTACATCAAAGACGCCTACTTAAAGTGGAAGAAGAGCGGCAATACGATTTACGCCGGTATTTCACCCTCTCCCACCTGGGGCGTCATCGAACACTTCTGGGGATACCGCTCTGTAGAAAGGACCCCCTTAGACCTTCAGAAGTGGGGCAGCAGCCGTGATTTCGGGATCGCCCTGAAAGGGAAAACCCCTAACGGCGTGGTTGGCTACCACCTGATGCTGGGCAACGGGAACTCCAACAGGTCCGAAACCAACCCGGGCAAAAAAGCAATGGGCGCCGTGAGCGTGCATCCCACCGGCGCCCTGGTGCTGGAAGGCTACCTGGATTGGAACGACAATCCCGGCGGGACCGATTGGATCACCGTGCAGGGATTTGCCGGATTCAAAACCGATCAGGCCAAAATTGGCCTGCAATATGCGCAGCAGACCCGCAAAGTCGAAAACGGCAAGGATATCGATCTGTCCCTGGTCTCTGCGTTTCTGGTGGCGACGATCAACCCGAAAACCAATATCTTTGCCCGGGTCGATCGCCAGTTCGATCCCAATCCCAGGGGCAACTCCATTTCCTACATCCCCTTCGACGAGACCGCAAAATCCACCTTCTTTGTCGGCGGCCTGGATTTTTCCACGGCGAAGAATGTTCACATCATGCCCAACGTGGAAATGGTAAAGTATGATGAGAATGACGCCGGCGTAACGCCGGATACCGATGTGATTGCCCGGGTAACCACTTTCTTTAAATTCTGATCCGGGTTAAGGAAACTGCCGGCTACCCCCCCGAAAGACCGGTCTTCTGTGCCTCGAGGACCGGCAAATTTCAGTTTGCTGCTAATGCCAAGCACAGGTTGAACTTAATTCGACGCAGATTCCCGCTGAAAGGAGTGTTTGGGAATTTGAGCGGATCGATTGTTTTGATATAAAACAATTTTCAGCGTTTCTCTGCTTCATTCAGCGTTTCTCAGCGTCAATTTTTTAACTCGTGATTGGCAT